>CBFHBI010000542.1:0-3189 GCA_965653755.1 uncultured Blastocatellia bacterium | reverse complement strand
TGTAGTCATATTCGCTAAACTCGGAAGCGGTAGGCTGCTGAAAGGTAGCCGTCTGGTAGATCGGCGGGGCCATTGCTCCGTATGGATCAGATTCGGCGTCAAACTGCACGCAGCGGGTAGCTGTTTTCCAAGTCATGCGCAAGCCTCCAGTTCCTCCAACTCTTCAGTTGACTCTTGTCGTCTGATCTCAAACAGATCAGCCATCACTGCTTCGGTCGTGGGCCAACGTCCCGCGCCGGTGCCAGAGACGATCAACTGCTCACCGGCTTCCGGCTTGATGATGAGGCGGTTCTCGGCGCCAGTCACCTGGGCCAGCGGATGATCCAACGGCAGTTCAACCGGTGACACACTGGCTATCAGCTGACCGCAGGTCTGCTCACATTCGGCAACCAGCCGGATTGTCCGGCCGCGCTCCCGGGCCTTCTTAAGAGACTCAGCGTTTAATCCTTCAATTCCCTTTCGGCTAATTGAGTTGATTGGCAGGCTGAAGTCGAAAGCCGCCCGAGCCATGAGAATCAGCTTCTGCGCAGCGTCGAAACCTTCGAGATCGAGTTCCGGATTTTCTTCGGCAAACCCCTGTTCCTGAGCCAGGTGCACGGCGGCGCTGAACGTGCTGCCGGTCGCCAGTTGTTCAAGCACAAAGTTACAAGTGCCATTCACCACGCCCGAGAAACTTCGCAGTGGACCACTTACTTTCGCGCGTTTGATCGCTTCCAGCGCCGGCATGACTCCACCGACTCCCGCGCTGTAACGCAGCGTCGTCCCGTTCTCTTCGGCCATTGATTCGTAGAGTTGATGGGAGTGGGCCATCAGCGCTTTATTGGCGCTGACCACCTGCCGGCCCAGACCCAAGGCCTGCTCAATAAGTGAAGCCGCCCGCGTCGTGCCACCAATTAACTCGATCACTACATCAACGGGTTGCTCTACCAGTCCTTCAAGGTCTGAGGTAATCAACTCTTCTGGCACGCCTGCGGCACGAGCTCGCACGCCGGTCCGAGTGCCTACGCCAATGACGCGAAATGAATCGGGTGCAGCGGCCAGGCGTTCGTACACTCCGCCACCAACAGGTCCGCAACCAAGCAAAGCCACGCGCAACGGTTCACGCCGGGACTGTGCTTCATCGAGTCGATCGGTGAACGGTCCAACTTGAGTGACACCGGCGGCTCCGATACTAGTAATGTCAAAACGCAGTTTGTTAGCCGCCGCAAAACGAATCGCTTTTGGTTGAACGACGACGCCGCCCAATCGCGCAGCCGTTTCGTAACTGGCCAGTGCATATCGCGACGGACGTATGGTGTTGGCTGCCGGGTCACTCGTGTAGAGACCGTCGACATCTTTGATGAGCACGCAATGGGCCTTCAGTTGGTGGGCGATAAAGAGAGCTGTCAGATCTGAGCCACCGCGGCCCAGGACCGTGCGGACTCCGGTTTCATCACGGCCCACAAAGCCTGGCAGCACGACTACCGCGCGTCGCGACTCAGCCGCCAGACGGGCGGCGTCAACGGCGACCGGAATGGCATCTGTGCTGCCGCTCACCGTCCGTAGCTTGGCCTGCACCTCATCCAGCAGTCGCACCGGAATTCCGACTTTGTTGAGCGCCAGACTTAGCAGGGCCGACGAAGTCGCTTCGCCGGTAGCCAGCAGACTTGCCAGAGCGGACTTCTCAGGTCGGCCGCATATATTTTCGGCGCGACGTATCAATTGATCCGTCGTGTCACCAAAAGCTGAGACCACCGCGATTACCTGCCAGCCATCCCGCCAATGACGATAAATCTCATGAACCGCGCTGGGCAGATCTGCTTCGCTGCGCAGCACGGAACTGCCAAACTTTAGGACGACAATTTTGCTTGCGATCATTCTATGATTACTCCTTGCTGCCATGTTTTTGTTTCAAGCCTTCAAGGCCTGGGCCAAGTCGCCGATCACATCAATAGGGTTCTCAAGACCGACCGATAGACGCACCAGACCGTCCGTGATACCCGCAGCCTCTCTTTGAGCCTGCGGCACATCAGCATGGGTCATTGAGGCGGGATGAGTAATGATCGTTTCCGCGGCCCCGAGGTTTTCCGCCAGCGCGCACAAGCGGACGGAATTCATCAGTCGAATTCCTGCTTCCACGCCGCCTTCCACCTCGAAGGCGAGCAAAGCGCCGCCACTCTTTTGCTGCTGCCGCACCAACTCAGCTTGCGGAAATGATTCGAGACCGGGATAGATGACCTTACTCACGCGTTCGTGACGCGACAGAAAACGGGCGATTTGTAGAGCGTTGATCGAGTGACGGGCCATCCGCAGAGGTAACGTCTTCAAACCTTGCAGCGTCAACCAGGCTGGAAAAGGCGATTGAATTGCGCCGATCGCATTGCGCGCAAACGAGAGTTTTTGGTGCAATTCAGGATCCCGCGTAAGCACGGCTCCTCCAACCGTAGCGTTATGGCCTTCAATGAACTTGGTGGTTGAGTGGAGAACGATGTCCGCGCCGAATTCGAAGGGACGTTGCAAGGCCGGAGTGAGCAGCGTGTTATCGACGACCAGTAACGATCCGGCCTTATGCGTAAGGTGCGCCGCCAGTCGAAGATCGGTAAGTCTCAAAGTGGGATTTGCGGGTGTCTCAATAAAAACGAACCGCGCAGGCGTGCGGAGAGCATCAGCAAACGTCGCTGCGTTCGACGTATCTACAAACTCTGCCGTCACACCAAACTTAGCGAGGACCTCCCGAAACAGTCGCACTGTGCCACCGTAGACGGCCTGCGAGCAGACAACTCGATCACCCGAAGCGAGCAAGGCCAGACAAAGCGCGGTGGTAGCGGCGAGCCCGGTCGCGTAACAAGTGCAGAACTCAGCTCCCTCGAGCGCAGCGAGCCGACGCTCCAGCGCGGACACGGTCGGATTAGCAGATCGGCTATAGGTGTATCCCTTGTCCTGGCCTACAGCTTCCTGCCTATAAGTTGTAGTTTGATAAATCGGCGTCAGCAACGCGCCGGTTGTAGGATCAGGCGACGCGCCTGCATGCAATGCCAGCGTATCGAACTGGTGATACTCCGATTCGCCGTCTGCGTCTTGAAATCTTTCCTGGTTGATCTCTTCTTCTGTAGTAGCCATCACAAATCTCTCTGCAACCGTTCGTGGAGCGCCTGCATCCCTGCAGGCGGTTCGCAGGCATCCTGCCTGCGCTTTAATTTGAAGTGGCAG
>CBFHBI010000541.1:0-3191 GCA_965653755.1 uncultured Blastocatellia bacterium | reverse complement strand
GATGTAACCTGTCGATGGATAAGTGCCGGTATGAAAACGATCGATCCTCATAGGAGAGACCGACAATTCTTAGCACAGCTCGCTCGGAAAGTCCACACTTTTGATATCAGTTATCAGATTCATTCTAAAAAACTTCTGGACACAAATGTCTATGATCTAAACATGTTGTGTAACACTCCGTAAGACATGCTTTTGCAGATTGGGTTAGCGGTCTGGCCGAAAGGCGAAGAAAGTTGTTGACTAGCAGCTCGCAGCATTCGTAAGCTCTTGAATAGTCAGCTCAACCATCGTCTTCTTCTATGAACGCCTCGCAACCCGCCACTGAAAACTTCGATAGCTCTCTAACGCTGCGGAAGGCGGTTGATGGGGACGCCGCATTTCTGAAGCGACTTTACAAGAGTAGTCGCGGCGACGATTTGCGCAGCCTGGGCTGGGACGAAGATCGCATCGATGAGTTTCTCGAAATGCAATACGAGTCGCATCGAAACTTTCTTCATAACGATCACCCGGGCATGCAGGATCAAATCGTCCTATTGGCAGGCGAGCCGGTCGGAAGACTGGCAGTCGAACAACGCCCGGACGAAATTCGCCTGGTCGATCTGGCGCTGCTACCGGCGCACCGAAACTGTGGCGCCGGCACGCTTCTGATCCGAGACCTGCAGCAACAGGCCGCCACGGCGAAACGCCTGTTGCGCTTGCAGGTAATTAGATTTAATCGGGCCGTCGGATTGTTTGAGCGCCTGGGTTTCACGCGTACTCGCGAAACCGGAACGCATCTTCAGATGGAGTGGAATGCCAGAGATTGAAAAAGTATTAAGAGACCAGCGACGAGCGGCTATTGACTCTCTTGTCACCTACACTTTTCACTTTGTTTGAAAAACAAACCGCTATCGCTTCTTGGCCGTCTTCTTAACGGTCCTCGCTCCTGATTTCTTGCGTGAAGTCTTTGCCTTCACCGTGCGGCCTTTCTTTCCTTCGCGCTGCACGACGCCGGCCTTCTCGAGATATTCGTAGCTGCCGCGAACAACGTTGCGGGCGACGCCGAGCGAATGCGCCAGGGTGCGTTCGCTCGGGAGCAAGCTGCCAACAGCCAGCGCGCCGGTGCTGATCAGATCGCCAAGTTGATCGGTGAGTTGCCGTGTCATAGATTCGACACTTTTCCGGTTGATCCGAATTTTGAGAGCCACTCGATTGTCCTCCGTAGCTTTTGAGTGGGGCGTATTCTAGTGAGTGATCGATAGAGTGTCAATGCACTTGGGTCGTTGCGACATGAAGTCAGTACCACCCGCGTCAGCGGGTGGGTTATAGCGCTGCGCGGAAATTAACATTAACCCATCCGCTTACGCGGAGGGTACTGACTTCATTGTTTGAGCGCTCCATGCCTGCGCAGTATCTCCAGTGTGCGATCGATTGGCAAAGCTTCCACCGTGTGACCCCGGCCGGTAGTCGTGCTCGCCCGAAACAGCGAATTGTAAATTGCTTCTTCAGTAGCCTCGATGACCGCAAGGAAAAAAGGCGACATAGCTTCGTTCGAGAGCAGCGTCGCGTGAGAGTTTTGATTACGAGACGAATTGGTGATGCGCAACTGCGGCGCGGTGGAAAATGCGATCGCATAGTCGCCACTGCCGTTCGATCCGGCCGCGCCCGTGCGTGCGAGTCCCATCATCGCGCGCGCAGCCAGCCTTTGCAGATTGCGATGATCGATCGGCGCATCTGTAGCAATCACGATCATGATCGATCCATCTGCGGTCCAGTCCGGCAAATTTGTTTCCGTCGAACTCAACTGATCTTTCAAATAGTACTTACCCAACTCACGCCCCACCGGAGCGCCATTGATCGTCAAAATTCCGCCGAAATTCGTCTGCACCAGCACTCCAACCGGATAATTGCCGAGCTGCGCGGGCAGGCGGCGCGATGACGTGCCGATGCCTCCTTTGAAGCCGAACGCGACCGTGCCGGTCCAAGCGCCGACCGCGCCTTCTTCGACTGCCCCGTCATGCGCGTTCTTGATCGCCGCAAAGACTTCTTCGCGGCCCACGTAGCGCCCGCGAATATCGTTCAAAAAACCGTCGTTGGTCTCGCCGACGAGCGGATTGATCGATTGCACGTCTTCATTGCCCAGCCGCCCCAGCATGTAATCAATCGTCGCGTCGGCGACGCGCGGCACATTCAAAGTCGAGGTCAACATGATCGGCGTTTCGATCTCGCCAAGTTCATTGACCTGCGTCGAACCGGCGAGCTTGCCAAACGCATTGCCGATGAAAACCGCGGCCGGAACTTTCTCGCGAAAAAGATTTCCGTCATGCGGCAGAATCGCGGTCACGCCGGTGCGCACGTTATCGCCTTTGATCAATGTCGTATGACCGACTGTCACGCCCGCAACGTCGGTAATCGCGTTCAGCGGCCCGGTTGGCAAGACGCCGACAATCACGCCCACGTCGCGCGCGCGTGGACGCGCAGCCGTCTGAGCAAAGCTATTTCGTTCGCTAATCGTGTTCAGACCCGCAAGCATAACAAGGCTCAACAACGCATTGGAAACCAATTTGTTCATAGGCATTCAACTTTGATTTTCGATCCAAATTCCGTCCGGCACTTGCACGGGTTTGGGACTCAACAACGATCTCACGAAGATGTAGATGTCCCAACACTCGACGGCAAATGGTGGAAACCCGAGAAAGCCGAGCACGGGCATTTCAAAGATTTTGATGTTTCCGAGATACGGGACAGTGTAGGTCCACTTCGAAATGGCCCAGTAGTTAAAAAACTCCCAGAGCACTCCGCAAATCAAGCCGCTCAGGAGCAGTGCGAATAATCGCCGCCAATCGCCGCGCGCCAGATCGCCGGTGATCGAAGGCCAGCCGCGCCGTGCGTTGACGGGATCGAGCAGAAAAATGAAAGCCAGCCAGATAACCGGCGCGTACCAGGCCGAGGGAAAGAGCAACGGCACCACAGTCCCGAGCACGCCGATAACGACGAAGACAATCAGCACCGCCTGCGATAGTTTAATGGCCTTCGTAATTGTCGGGCGTTTGAACATTGTGAGACGGAAGAATTCTGCCGTTATAAACAGCAGCGGAGAGATCGTCGCAAAGGCCCAATCATAACCGACGCGACGCAGCATCAAGTTTGGCTCGAGGTTGTGATAATGCCACCAAAGTTCCAGGTCCGACTTCCAGAAGCGCGGCGCGTTA
>CBFHBI010000540.1:0-3191 GCA_965653755.1 uncultured Blastocatellia bacterium | reverse complement strand
CCCGTGCGGACTTCTAAGCAGAGGGTCGCAGGTTCGAGTCCTGCCGGGGGCGCCAAATCTTCCTACAAATCAAGAGGGCTGCGACTCTTGTCGGATCGCAGCCCTCGCAATGGTCGAGAGAACAAAAGAAGCAAGGCTTCTTAATTATCGTCGTCACCGGCTCGCTGTCGGTTTCCCGGACCAGCCGTGCCGTCTCTTCCTACATTCAAATGATCGTAATTCAGAGCGGCGTTGAAGATTAAGAAGAAGCTGCCTTGCGTCTGATGTCGCCACATCGGGTTGTTGGCGAAGATAACGACGTGGCCCTGGCCAACCGGAACATCCACAACTGCCGGCGTGTTGGCCAGCTCTGATCCGCCGGAAAGCTCGCCGCTGATCAAGAGATTCTTTTCATCCGACGCGAATCGCAAAATGATCCGCGGGCGTTGATTTGGCGGAATAAACAACACTCCCTGTTGCTGTCGCTGCTCCTGGGCTATCTGCTCGGGCGATTGCCGAGAAGGCGGCTCAGCTTGTGGCATCGCTTGCACGATGTCCGGATCGGTTAACGAACCTCGGCCCGATGGACGTGGACCACCCGCGCCACCGGCGCCGGGTCCGCCTTCGCCGCCGCCCCCGCCGAAGCCGGCGCCGCCCCCAACCTGTAACACTGGCGCCTGATTGAAATAAATCGGCAGCGTGTCTCCGTAGCCGTATGCGATTGGGCTGCGCTTGTCAGCGAAGGTCGCGTTATAGACCGAGCCACGCGCCTGAAGCTGACGGGTCGTCTGAATGTTGACTCCGCTGACGATGCCGTAGTCGATGGGAACGCGTGCACAGTTCGTGATCGGAATGAAGAGCCCTCCATCTTCGATAAATTTTTGTAAGTTAGCAACGCCGGCCAGACTCATACCGCCGCGCATGTCGTCAGTCTGATCCGGGCCCAACGCCATGTTCGGAGTGACATCGCTGGCCTTCCATGGAATCGGTCCGCCGCGCATGGGGATGCCGTTAACGATTGCCTGCGCCGAGCCTCCCACGGGCGGGAAAATGATCACGTCGAACTTGTCCCGGAGTTTCGGCGTGTTACGAATGACTTGATCGGAAATGTAAGTGTAAGGAATTTGCAGCCGATCAAATTCAATTCTGAACCAGCCGTCGTTTTGCGTGTTGGTCCAGGTGTGCAGAATCGCGATGCGCGGGACCGCGAGCAGGTGCGTTTTAACTTCCGGCAACTTTTCAACTGCGATAGCTTTGAGACCTGAATCCGCAACTGGACCAGCCAGGATTTGTTTTAGATTGCCAGCGTTGTCGGCCGTTTTGATGATGAAACTGCCGGCGTTGAATTTTTGACCGCCAGCCTCGAATGGCTCCTCGGCTGCATTGATTTTCAAGTCTTTCAATTTGTAACGCACGGTCATCAAGGTGTTTTCCGCGTTGTGATTGATGACGTAAGCGATGGGCGCAGACACGGACGACACACTCCCGTTAACCTTCGCATCCGATTTCAGTAAAGTCATCGGCGCTTGCAGTACCGCCTTGTCCGTGACGCGGATAGTCTTTACGTTTCGCATGGCGCCCAGTGTCCAGCCGGTGTCGTCATAAGGCGCCGGGTCGTTGACGTTGTAGTACTGCGTATCCAGCATCATGTCGGCCATGCGTGAATATGGCTGGTCCATGCGAATGACGTACGAGCCTGCCGGAAACTTTTGGTCCTTCACCGTGATTTCCTTGTCAGCGGTATGGACTTCGACGCCCATCAGGCGCAGCAGGTTCATCATGTCCGCGGCTTCGACGACCCGCGATTGATCGGAAGGAACAATCCACGCCGCCGGACCTTCGTTGCTTGCCTTGGCAAACGATCGGTTGCTCGTTCGATAATAGTTATTGAGAACTCGGTCTTTGATGTTCGAGACGAAATTCATCGCCAGGAGAATCGCCGACTCCTGCATATTGACGTTGTTTCGCAGAGACCATCTGACCCGCGGTTGGGGCGGATTCGGGCGAAACCAATCGCGTTGGGCCTGTGGGCCAACTGTTCGGTCTTGTGTGTCCGCCACGCCGTTGCCGAAGGTTTCGTAAAAGCGGCCGATCGCGTTGTGCCCGTTAGCGACATAGAACATGTAATTCGGCGCCCAGCCGTCATAGAAGCCGTGCGTCCACACGCCGGGCACGCCGCGCTTGGTCATCTCTTCGATTTCGTGATACGCGAGCACGTTCCATTCGTCAATCACGATCGGATCGAGCCAGGCGTTATATGGACCAGTGCCTGTCGAGGTGTAAAGGAAGGGAACCGATTCATGCAGGTCGTGCAGGATCGTCGGATGATAATCAAGGAACGTCTTCATCTGATTGTGTGAGAGCGCGAGGGCCATGCCTAATCCGTCGCGATTGTTGTCGTGCGCGACGTACTTGCCCCAATAGATCAGCGAAGGCGGCGGGTTTTTGTCCGGATTAGCTTTGCGATAGTTATAGGTGTCCACCATCATGTCGTGCCCATCGACTTCCAAAACGGGCGTGATCAAGACGATCACATTCTTGCGAATCGCCTGAATGAATGGACTCTCTTCGGTCGCCAGCCGGTAGGCGAGTTCCATCAGCATTTCGCACGAACCGGTCTCAGGCGAGTGAATCGATCCTGATGCCCAATACAACGCTTTGCCTTCGCCGATCAGTTGTTCGGCTTCGGCGTCGGTAATCTTGCGCGGGTCTGCGAGCTTCGCGGTGAGTTCTTTATAACGATCGAGTTTTGCGATCGCGTCTTCATCGCCGACGGCAATCAGCAATTGATCCTTTCCTTCTTCGCTCTTTTCAGGCGCGTTGAAGACACGCACGCGCGCAGTCGTCTTTTCCAGTTCGCGATAATAGCGGTAGAGATCTTTCGAATAAGTAAGGTGTCCTGGCGCGCCAACTTCGTAACCGAGGACTTTGTCAGGCGAAGGAATCTTGTCCGAAGCCGGCAAATGGTCCACCAACTCGGTCATAAAGTACGGCTCAGTGGTGTATTCCTTGACCTTCGCGGTGTAGGCGTCGTTGTTTGGACCAGGATTGACCTTCGAATCGGCTTTAGGCGGCGCGGACGGATGTGCTGTTTTGGTCTTATTCTGTTTTTGCGCGTGCACGCCGATTGAGAAGCGCGTCAGGGCGCCGGCGAGACACAGCACGAGCAGACAAACACTAATAGTTCGGAGGCGGACTTTGATTTTCATGGC
>CBFHBI010000539.1:0-3202 GCA_965653755.1 uncultured Blastocatellia bacterium | reverse complement strand
TTCGGGCACGGTGACGCGCAGACTCAAATCACCTTGCATCCGCTCAGACATGCCGTGCAACAGCGCGCCGCCGCCAGTCAAACTCACTCCCGAGTAATAGATGTCCGCCGTTACCTCCGGCGACGCATCTTCGATCACGCGACGCACGGCCGAAATGATTTCAGCCACGACTGGTTGCACCGCGTTACGTACCTCGCGCGCACTGATCGATACCGGCAATGGCGAACCGTTGGCGAGTTGTTTGCCGACAATCTCCAACTCTTTGTCCAGGTTCGTGTCCCACTGGTCCACTGACGCCGAACCCAACTCTCGCTTAATTCGCTCTATTGTCCGTTCGCCTAAATGCACCGCGTGCCGCAGACGTAAATAATCCTTAATCGCTTCGTCCATCGCGTTGCCCGCGGCCGGGATGCTGATCGAATTGATCACGCCTCCGGACGCGAGACTCGCTATGTTGGTTGTGCCACCGCCGATATCGACGATCAGGCGCGCTTCCTCGTTGTCAAAATCCACTCCCGCCCCCAGCGCCGCCGCCAGCCCTTCGTCGATCAAATCGACGCGCCCAGCTTTCGCATCACGCGCGGCGTCTTTGACCGAGCGGCGCTCCAGCGGCGTTGAAGAACCCGGCACCCCTACGACGAGCCGGCTGCGCTTGGGATGATCGTGATGCTGCACACGGCTGATCAGCGTGCGCAGAAACAGTTGCGAGATTTCAAAGTTGTCGATGGCACCACGCTTGATCGGCCGATGAACTTCAGTGTCGTTAGGCTCGCGGCCGAGCAACTTGAGCGCTTGCGACCCAACCGACAAAACTTCGCGATTGTGTTTGTGAATCGCCAGAATGGAAGGTTCGTTCAAAACGATGCCCTGCTCCGGCGTGTAGATGACCGTATTGACCGTGCCGAGATCGACCGCCAAATCGTCGGCAAAAAAGCTACTGAGGATATTCATAATGCTTGCACCCCGCCTTGAGAATCAAAAGAATCGTAGCAACCCATATGCCATCTGTTGATTGCGATTCGGCTGACGATCATTCGCAAAAAGCCTCCGATATTTTGCCGCCTCGACTGAGGAAACAAACGGGGTATCGAATAACTCAACAGGGCTTAAGTCTCGGAAATCAACAGTTGTGATCGCTCTATAATCGAACGCACCGAGCACGAATTACTCTCCTGAGCGACCGAGACAAGGTCAAGGTTTGATGCTCACGGGAGTGCCCACAGTTACCGCATTGAATAGTTGACGAATGTCTTCGTCTTCCAGAGCGACACAACCCCAAGTCCAATCACTCTTCGATCCATTACCGTGAATGTAGATGTCACCACCCAATTTGGTGTTCTGCGGCGGCGCTTTATGAGCTGCGAGCGCATCCATGATCGCGTCGTATTGCGTTCTCGTGATCAGGCCATCGCGCAGTCCCCGCTGCGCATGCGGGGCGTTGGGATAACTGAGACCGAGTGAAAGATAAAAAGCGCTCTTGTCGTTCTTGGTGAAGATATAAAAGTCGCCCTCAGGAGTGCGGCGGTCACCTTCCCGAACTTTATCTCCGACCGGACTAAGACCCAGACCGATGCGATAGGTACGTATTAACTTGTTGCCGGAATAAAGAAGCAGCTTTCGTTGATGCTTCATCACCACAATGCTCGGCGACGAGAGTAGCGAACCCGCGCTATTCCACGGTTGCCGCGGAGTTCCGCGGGACTCGATCTCGCCGTTATTTGACGCGGCTGGTTGGTGGACGACAGTCGCCGAATTCGGCTCAAACCTGCTTCCGTAAGCGCAAGCGGCCAGCAGGCCGATGAAGATAAGTGCCGCTCTGAGCTTCATGACGGGTGATAAGCTGACACAATAGACGTCAAACCTCGGATTTAAGTTCCCTTTGGGCAATCACTTCGATTAACGAACTCGCGTCTCGGCGCGAAACGCCGCGCGCTTCGGGAACGAGCGTGACGCGCACGGTCGTCTCGCGATCGCGTCGCCGAATAATGATTTCGTCGTTTGCTTTGACCAGGTGGGCAGGCTTGGCCGCACGGCCATTCAATAAAACAAGACCCGCGTCGCAAAGTTGTTGCGCAACTGAACGACGCGGGCAGAGGCGGCTGAGTTTGAGGAATAGATCGAGGCGCATGAGAGCAAGGAGCTAAGGGCGAAGAGCAAAGGAACGTTGGGTTGCCGATCCTTTGCCCTTTGCCCCTTGCCCTTCGCCGCGATTACGGCTTCGGAAAAATTCCCAAAATTTTCCCTTTACCGTTAGGTTTCTTGGTGTCTCTTCTTATGGCTGCTGCGGGTGGGACGATTTTCAACATCGGCTCAACTTCGGCTTTGTAGTTGGCAGCGATATTGACGTAGCCCTCGTTGCGCAGGTTCTGCAGGTATTTCTCGCGCTCCTTTTCGATGACTTCTTCGGTCATGGCGCCGCGCACCCGACTCTCGTCGAAGGTTGCCGCGTTGCTGCCTGCCTCGCGAGCATCGACGCGCAGAATCTGATAACCCACGTCGGTCTTCAAAGGGTTGGTGACGCCGCCGGCCTTCACGTCCTTGATCGCCGCCGTGATCTCGGGATTCAAATCAGGCACCGGAAACAACCCGACCTTGCAGGGTTTCTTTCCGTCGGGGCCGGCTTCACGATCAGAATAGGCCGCCGCCAGCGTACAAAAATCAGCGCCGCCACGTAACTGCGCGACCAATTTTTCCGCTTGGGCCTTGACGTCGGCTTCAGGTTTGCCCGCCAAGCCCAGAAAGATCTCCGAAAGATCGACCGTCTCAGGTTTGGTGAACTTGTCTTTGTGCGCGTCGAAATACTTATGCAATTGATCCGTGGTGAAGCCCCAATAGATCTTCTCATCGACTTCCGAAGACAGCACCGCTTGTTTCATGATTTCGGTGCGCATCGTTTGCCGCGTCTGCTCGCAGCTCATGCCGGACTTCTTCATTTCATTGCACAACTCTTCGATCGACTTGATGTTGTTTTCCCTCGCCACCTGCAGCATGCGTTTGTTGACTTCGTCTTCAACGCGCTGGGTGAAATCTAATTCCTTTCCCTTCTGCAGCAACAATTGTTCGTTGATGAGGATCGCGATCAATTCCGCTCTTCGCTTTTCAACTTCCGCCTTCGCCTGCGGTGCGGGCATCCCATTTTGCACAGAAGCATCGACGCGTTCCTTCATCTCGCGTTTCAACTGCGAGAGCGTCACGATGCCGT
>CBFHBI010000538.1:0-3215 GCA_965653755.1 uncultured Blastocatellia bacterium | reverse complement strand
CATCGCTCGCATCTTCAAACCAGCAGCGCGTACACCAGCGATGCCGCAGTTTTCTTTCTTCCGCGGCCTGCTCAGCCGCCGGCAGACGGATCGCCACCTGCCGCTCTTCATCGTTCATCTCGTTCCAGGTTCGCAGTTGGCCGGCGCAACGCGGACAGCGATTATCGGAATTCATTTCAATCACTCGACAGAGACGATCGCGTCATATGCATTTCTGATGTCTTTCATTCGCCCGATCAAATCGTCTTTCAACCGTTCTGCAGTTTCATAGCCAAGTCGATGAGCGATGTCTGCAAATGCCGACTCCTCGACGGCGGGCAAAGTGGCCGAGCGGCCCACAATCAGACGCAATTGATGATCGACCGATCTCAACAGACCGTAGCCCAGAAACATCCTTTGGAAATTATCCTCATCAATCGAACCGGAGTCGCGCAAGCGTCGCAGCATGCCGCGCGTCGTCCGATCTGTACCATCATCGGGCACGTGGTCGCGCAACTGCAAGTAGCGCACGGCAAAATAAACGTCCAGCATTCCGCCGATGCCATGTTTGATGTTGAGGCCCGCGTGGCGGCGCGGCGCTTTCGCCTTTTGCAGACGGTCGCGGACCCGGCGCGTCTCGGCCGCCAGCTCACGAACATCTATACGCCGAGCAAGTTCGTGGATTCGCTCACGCGCGGCGGTTTCGATCTGACGGCCGAATTCAAGATCGCCCGCCGCGGCGCGCAGCTTCACATACGCCAGCCATTCCCAAATCGACGCGCGCTGCTCGAGGTAACTGAGCAACGCGCGGGAACTTGTCGCCAACGGACCCTTTTGTCCGTCCGGACGCAAACGAAGATCGACGCGATATAAAACTCCTTCGCGCGTGATACTCGACAGCGCGCTGACAAAATATTCCGTCAGACGGGCGTACGCTTCCTCCTGGGTCAAACGGTCGATGAGCTGCGGCGCGGCCTCGTCATAAACGACAATCACATCCAAATCGGACCCGTAATCCATGCCACCACTGCCCAGCCGTCCCAATCCAAGCACCGCCAGGCGCGGTCGATCGCCCAAAGGCCCATACCGGCGCTTCAACTCACGTTCAGCGACCATCAACGATGCATCCGAAGCACCCTTTGCCAACTCAGTCAGCCGTTCATTCACGTCGCCTTGAGCTTCGGTCCCCATCGCGTCGTCGGCGCCAATTTCAATCAGCAACTCGGACCACTTGCGTCGCAGCGCAACCAATTCGTCAGCTAACGTACTCTGATCGGCCACTACGTTCGTCAGCTCGGTCGCGTACTCGCGCGCAGGCGTTGCCGATGTTTTCGCGGCTAGCGCATCGATTAATGAAGGCCGCGCCACAATCATCTCAGCAAAAAATTCCGACGCGCCAATCAATCGAATCAGCATTGCCAGGCGCTCTTCATCTAACCCACGCGGCGCACCGTCCTTTTGAAAGGCACCAGCAATCCTCTGAAGATAGATTAAGGCGCGCGGACAGTTGTCGCAGGCTGCCAATTCCTTTTGCACCCGCTGCGTCAGACCAGCAACCGCGCTCTCGTGCTCGCCTGCAAAGACACGCGCCGCCAAATCGGCAACTTCGGTTGCGCGATCAGCATTGTCGTCTATCGCGGCGGGTCGCGGCGAGAGGGGTTCGTTGCCTTCCGCAACATCAAACACGCGAGCGAAGGCCGCGTGAACGCGATCCGTATGCAGCTTCAGCGCCGCTTCGAATTGCGCGAGGGCGTTGCCGCCGGCGAAGTTCATCCGCTTGGCAACCAGTTCTCGTCGCGATAACTCGAGCGGCAGCGAGTGAGTCTGCAGCCCGTGCTCCATCTGCAGCCGATGCTCAAGCGCTCGCAGGAAATGATAAGCGTCCGACAATTGAGAGTGCTCGCGCTCGCTGATCAGGTTGCGTTCAGCCAGTCGCCCGAGCGTCACGAGCGTGTGCCCCGTCCGCAGCCAAGCGTCGTCACCGCCAAACGCTACTTGTAACGCCTGCGCGATGAATTCGATCTCCCGGATTCCGCCACGGCCCAGTTTCACGTTGAATCCTTTTCCGGCACGCTCGCGTTGAATGTCGATCTTGTTTTTAGCGGTGCGAACGTTCCGCAGCGCCTCGCTGACACTGATGTTCGGCCGGTAAACTCTGTGCTCGGTCAAGGCGGCAAAGCGGGCGAAAAGATTTCTCGAACCGGCCGCGGACCGCGCGCGAATCAACGCCTGTAACTCCCAATCCTGCGCCGTATTTCGATAGTAATTGACCGCTTCGTCGAGCGAGCAGGCCAGCGCGCCTTCGCGTCCATGAGGCCGCAGTCGGGCATCGATTCGGTAGGAAGCGCCTTCGCCCGTCGCCTCGCCGACGATACGCAGCAATCGCTCAGCGAGATTAATGAAGTACTCACGGTTAGTGATTTGTCCGCGCGAGCCGCCGGCCGAAGTCATTCCCTCCGCTGAAAACAGGAACATCAGATCGATGTCCGAGGCGTAATTCAATTCGCACGATCCTAATTTTCCGAGCGCAACCACACAGAAGTCCGCGCTGGAAATTCGCCCCTGGGCGTCGATCGTCTGCGGCAAACCATAACGGTTATCCAACTCCTGGCGGCAGAGCGTTAACGCGTATTCTAAAATTGAATCCGCCAGACTCGAGAGTTCCTCCGTAGTTTCGACAATCGTGCGCGTATGCCTGATGTCGTGAAGGTAAGTTCGCAGGAGTTCACGACGGCGAAAGCGCGCCAACATCACATGCGGGTCGAGTTGTGAGTTGATCAGCGCGAAGCGGCCCAACGATTCGCCTAACTCATCGCGAGTCCGGACTCGTGTAACTGCGCGCTCGCGTTGCAGCCAGATCACATACTCGGGATTATTTTCCAGCGTCGTGGCGAGTAGCGGGCTCCACGCCGCAATGGTGAGCACATCTGAAAGCAAACCGAGATCGCGTTCAAATGCCCGATCGAGAGATTTGTGATTGCCACGCAGGCGCATCAGCAGAATTTCCGCCGTGCGCGCATCAGGCAATTGCCCCAGCATTCGATCGACCGTGTCGGCAACGGACGTCACGCGTACATATTACGCGGACTCCGCATCAGTCGGCGAAGCCGACGATTGAAAATAGCCCAGCACTTCAGTGCTGGGATTGCGAACACGCCCTTTGTTCCAGCCCGCGGAGCGGGCGACAGACCTCGGTTGAAACACCGCTCTGTCGCCGGTCTGTCGCCCGCGTCACG
>CBFHBI010000537.1:0-3223 GCA_965653755.1 uncultured Blastocatellia bacterium | reverse complement strand
CAGCCGAAGTTCAACTGCCGGTGTGGCCGCCGGCGACTACCGAGGCATTTGCGACCTACGGCGAGATCGATCAAGGTTCGATCAATCAACCGGTGAAAGCTCCCGCGAATGTCTTTCCGCAATTCGGCGGATTGGAGATCCAGACTTCTTCGACCCAGCTCCAGGAATTAACCGATGCGGTGATCTATCTCACCAGTTATCCGTACGAATGCACGGAGCAGATGGCTTCGCGCGTCATCACGATTGCCGCGCTTCGCGACGTGCTGACCGCGTTCAAATCGAAAGACCTGCCATCGCCGGAAGAAATGCAAGCGGCGGTCACGCGCGATCTCAAACGTCTGCAGGGTTTGCAGAACGATGACGGCGGCTTCAGTTTTTGGCGGCGCGGCGATGAGTCGTGGCCTTACCTCGGCATTCATGTGGCGCATGCACTGGCGCGCGCGCGGCAGAAAAAGTTCGACGTGCCGCAGCAGATGTTCGATAAATCGCTGAGGTACTTGCGCGATATCGAGTCGCACATTCCGTCAGACTACAGTATTGACGCCCGCCGCGCGTTGATTGCTTACGCCCTGTACGTGCGAGCGCAGATGGGCGATCGCGACCCGGCGCGAGCGCGACAATTGACTGTGGAAGCGGGACTCGATCAACTCTCGCTGGAGTCGGTTGGCTGGTTGCTGTCGGTGCTGGCGAACGATCGCGAATCGACCAGCCAGGTCGCGGCAATTCGACACCTGCTCAACAATCGGGTGACGGAAACCGCGGCCGCGGCGCATTTCTTCTGCTCTTACAAAGACGCCGATTACCTGCTTTTGAATTCCGACCGGCGCGCGGATGGCATCATTTTGGAAGCTTTGATCGGCGATCAGCCAAACAGCGATCTGATTCCCAAGATCGTGCGCGGGCTGCTGGCGCATCGGACGCGGGGCCGTTGGGAGAACACACAGGAAAACTGCTTTATCCTGTTGGCGCTCGATCGCTACTTCAACACTTTCGAAAAGGTGACGCCGAATTTTGTGGCGCGTGCGTGGCTCGGCGAACGATTCGCCGGCGAGCAAGAATTCAAAGGACGCTCAACCAACCGGCAGCAGATCAATGTGCCGATGCAGTACCTCGTGCAGACGGGCACGGCGCAGAATCTTTTCATCAGCAAGGACGGAGCGGGCCGGCTTTATTATCGAATCGGCTTGAATTACGCGCCGAATGATTTGAATTTGAAACCAGTCGATTATGGATTCACCGTCGAACGCAGTTACGAAGCGATTGACGACCCAGCGGATGTTTCGCGCGATGCGGACGGCGCCTGGCACATCAAAGCCGGCGCGCGCGTGCGGGTGCGGCTGACGATGGTGGCAACCTCGCGTCGCTATCACGTGGCGTTGGTCGATCCGTTGCCGGCGGGTCTTGAACCTTTGAACCCATCGCTGGCGACGACCGGTACCTTGCCTCGAGATAAATCACAGACCGGGGTCGTCCAATTTGGCAGCCGTTCGTTTGGTTACGGCTGGTGGTGGTGGCGGCCGGAGTGGTTCGAGCATCAGAACCTGCGCGACGAACGCGTCGAGGCGTTCACTTCGCTGCTGTGGGAAGGGGTTTACAAATATTCCTATGTCGCGCGCGCGCCGACGCCAGGCAATTTCATCGTGCCACCGGCGAAGGCTGAAGAGATGTATCACCCGGAGACGTTTGGGCGCGGGGGAACCGATCGGGTGCGAATTGAGTGAAGAATTATCCGCAGATTACGGTCAGTACCATCTGCGTGAGCAGATGGATTCAAGCGCAACCTTGGCTTTATCAGGAATGTGTATGACCCACTCGCTCACGCGAGTGGTACTGACTCCATATGCGTAATCTGCGGATTAATTCTCCCTAGATCGTTTCGAGTTCTTTGCGCGTGAACTCATCCTCGACATTTCCGGTATTGAGTGTTGAAGCCGGCTCAAAGAGCATCACCTCGCACTCGTCTTCGGCAAAGGGTCGATGCTCGACGCCGCGCGGCACGATGATGAATTCGCCCGGTTCGATCCATTCAGCGCGTTCATTGCCGTCCTCGCGATAATCCATGCGAAAGCGACCGCTGACGACCAAGAACATTTCATCTTCGTCTGTATGATGATGCCAGGTGAAGGGGCCCTGAAATTTCACCAGCTTGATTAATTGACCATTGAGCTCACCGGCGATGCGCGGATTCCAATGGTCGGTGATCTTGGAGAGTTTTTCTTTCAGGTTTACCTTGTGCATAGTTAGTCACTCAAATAAGTTCTGATTAATTCGATCACCACATAACCCACTAAGGCCGCAACCAGGGCGATTATGGCATTGGTGATAGTGAACACATCCCACATCGCCGACAACAGCGGCAACGCGTTCGGCGCCCTGTGCGCGCGCGTGTACTCGCCCATCACGAGGTTCGTGTAGAACAGAAAAACGATGAAGCCAATTTCAGCGATCGCACGCAGAATTCTTTTCCACGTCTTTGACATCAGCAATAGCGGCGGCGTGTTAGAACCGGGAGCGATAGCGACCGGATCAAGAGGCGTCGATCAACGGTAAACCTTTGCGGCACATGCGTCGATCACCGGTACCAGAAACGTGGGTGGTCGTAGCCGAAGCCGACTCTAATCAACCGGAGTGTTTCGCTGTAGCTGTAGGGGTCAAATTGATCCGGTCGCTACCGCTCCCGGTTCTGACACGCTAATTCGTTATCCCCATCTGCCAAAGCATGAACGCATAATCGAACGCGGTTTCGTGAATAGCATCGTAGCGACCCGAAGCGCCGCCGTGACCCGCGCCCATGTTGACTTTGAGAATCAGCGGATTGTTGTCAGTCTTGAAATCGCGCAACTTGGCGACGAACTTCGAGCCTTCCCAGTACGGCACCTGGCTGTCGTTGAGCGAAACCTTCACCAGCATCGCTGGGTAATTCGCCTTGTGAATGTTGTCGTACGGCGAATACTTTTTCATGTAGTCGTACGCAGGCTTCTCATTCGGATTGCCCCATTCGATGTATTCGCTCGTCGTCAACGGCAGCGACGCGTCCAGCATCGTGTTCAGCACATCGACGAAGGGCACTTGCGCAACGACCGCTTTGAAAAGATCGGGCCGCATGTTTGTGACAGCGCCCATCAACATGCCGCCGGCGCTGCCGCCCTGAATCACGATTTTGTCTTTCGAAGTTTATTTGTTCTTGATCAGATGTTCGGCGCAAGCGATGAAGTCGGTGAAG
>CBFHBI010000536.1:0-3227 GCA_965653755.1 uncultured Blastocatellia bacterium | reverse complement strand
GAACCGGGCACGGCGAAGACGATTCTCATCACCGGCGGCGCCGGCTTCATCGGCTCACATTTGGTCGATCGCTTAATGGCCGAAGATGACTGGCGCGTCACAATCGTCGATGACTTCAACGACTTCTACGATCCTTCGATCAAGCGCGCGAACGTTGAATCGCATCTCGCGAGTCCGAATTTCCAACTCGTCGAAGCTGATATCCGCGATTTTTATTCGCTGCACGAGATTTTCAACGAAGGACGTTTCGATTGCATTGTTCATCTAGCGGCGCGCGCGGGAGTCCGGCCCTCGTTGAGCGAGCCACGCCTGTACATCGAAACGAACATCAACGGCACGACTAATCTTCTGGAGCTGGCGCGGCAGCATGGCGTAAAGCAGTTCATCTTTGGTTCTTCATCTTCGGTGTATGGGGCGAACAAGAAAGTGCCGTTCAGCGAAGACGATCCCATCTGCAATCCCATTTCGCCTTATGCCGCCACCAAAGCTGCAGGTGAATTGCTTTGCCACACTTACTCGCATCTCTACGACCTGCGAATTGTATGTTTGCGTTTCTTCACCGTGTACGGCGCGCGCCAACGACCGGACTTGGCGATTCATAAATTCGCGCAACTGATCGAAAGCGGCCAGCCCATTCCAGTCTTCGGCGACGGCACGACCCGCCGCGACTACACCTACATCGATGACATCATCGCCGGAGTTCGCGCGGCGATCGATTACGACGCGAGTGACTACGAGATCATTAATCTCGGCGAGTCGCGCACCGTGGAATTACGCGAACTGATTGCGCTGTTGGAAGGCGCTCTCGGCAAGCGCGCACAAATCGATCGACAGCCAATGCAGCCCGGCGATGTGCCGCAAACCTTTGCCGATATTTCCAAGGCGCGCCGGCTGCTGAATTACAATCCGCAAACTCAAATCGAGGACGGCATCGAGAAATTTGTCGAATGGTTTCGGAAGTCGCAAACCTGCAAATGACAAAGCCTCAACTTGCAAGCGTCCTCCTGGCACCATTGACATTTGTATTTTGGTGTATCGCCACGGTGATTTACGGTCATTATTGGGTCGAGCACGTACTGCGAACTGAGACTCTTTACGGATATGAGCGTTCACGGCTCCTCATTGCGAGTGCCTTCGTGGTCTATAAAGTTCCTTACCTTCTGATAGCCCTCGGAGTCCTACTTGTCTTAGAATTAATACCGGTTTTCAGGTCCTGGTATTCATCACCGTCGTAAATGGCCACCGCCGTCAACTCCAATTCTCTTCCTCGCGAGATGCAGCAACACACCTACTCGATCATGTACGAGGTCGAGGAGCGTCATTGGTGGTTCGTCGGACGTCGTAGCATCATTGAAAAGTTCGTGGCCAAGGCCTGCCGGGAAATCGGCAAGCTGAAGCCGCGCATTCTCGACGTCGGCTGCGGTACCGGCGCGAACCTGCAAATGCTGGCCAAGTACGGCGAAGCCGAGGGCGTCGATATTTCCAACGAGGCGCTCGAGTTTTGTCGCGCGCGCGGTTTATCGAAGGTAAAGCAAGGCGCTGCGGAATCGCTGCCGTTCGAGAATGCTTCGTTCGATCTGGTAACGGCGCTCGACGTGGTTGAGCATCTCGATGACGATGTGGCCGGATTGAAAGAGATGCGCCGCGTACTGCGGCCGCGTGGGCGCGCACTCTTGTTTGTGCCGGCGTTCATGTTTCTCTGGGGCGTGCAAGACGACGTTAGCCATCATCGCCGTCGCTATACAGCCGATGAGCTCGCGAACAGAATTCGAGCAGCCGGTCTGACGGTCGAACGGATTACTTACGCGAACCTGGCATTCTTTCTGCCCATCTTGATCGGCCGGTCGTTGATGCGGCTTACGGGTATCAAACCTTCGTCGGAGAACAACATCAACCTTGGTATGCTGAACGGCGTGCTCGGCCAGCTGTTCAGCAGCGAAGGCTGGTGGCTGCAACATCTGTCGTTTCCCTTCGGGGTGTCGATCGTTTGCGTTGCGCGCAGAGATGACTGAATGAAAATCTTCGAGGAAACAATTCCCGCGCCGAAACGTCGCGCTACCGATGGCACCGATTTTCCGGATGTGTCCGTCTTCCTTCCCGTGTTCAATGAAGAGCCAAACCTGCGGCCGTTGCACGAGAAGTTGACTGAGTCGCTGGCCCAACTGGGACGCACCGCGGAGATTATTTATGTCGATGATGGATCGACGGACCGCAGTCTTGACGTGCTCCGTGAAATTGCCGCCAACGACTCACGCGTGCGGGTGATCGCCTTTCGCCGAAATTATGGACAAACCCCTGCGATGGCTGCGGGCATTCATGCCGCGCGTGGACGCGTGCTGATTCCAATGGATGCCGATTTGCAGAACGACCCGTCAGACATCGTGCGCCTGCTCGACAAACTGGACGAAGGTTACGAAGTCGTTTCCGGTTGGCGACAAAATCGGCAGGACACTTTGATTACACGCAAAATTCCTTCGCAGATCGCTAACTGGTTGATTTCGAAAATCGGGGGCGTGCCGCTGCACGACTACGGATGTTCGTTGAAGGCTTACCGTCGCGAATCGCTCGAAGACGTTCAGCTTTACGGCGAGATGCACCGCTTCATTCCGATTTACGCGTCGTGGTCCGGCGCGCGCGTCACGGAAATTCCGGTTGAGCACCACGCGCGCACGATGGGCAAATCAAAATATGGCTTGTCGCGCACCATCAAAGTCGTCTTCGATTTGATGACGATCAAATTCATGGCTTCGTATCAAACGAAGCCGCTCTACATGTTCGGCTTCGCGGGCCTCGCGACGTTCGTTATTTCATTTCTCTGCGCCGTGCTGGCGCTGCTGATGAAATTCGTTAGCTGGCCCCATCACGCAGACTTTGTGCAGACACCGCTGCCGGTTTTGACGATGGTCATGCTCGTGTTGGGAGTTCAGTTTTTCTTCATGGGCTTGTTGGCTGAGATGCTGGTGCGCACGTACCACGAGTCACAGGCAAAACCAATCTATGCGGTGAAAGAGCGCATTGGATTTGAAGATAATTAATTATGTGCGGAATTGCCGGTTGGGCCAATCTCGATCCTCGCACATCGCCACGCGATGGCGACGCAGAATTACTGCGCGCGATGTGCGACCGCATGCATCATCGCGGGCCGGATTCCGAAGGTTACTTAATCGACGATGGCATCGCGTTGGGAATGCGACGGCTGGCGATCATCGACCTGCTCACCGGTGAGC
>CBFHBI010000535.1:0-3229 GCA_965653755.1 uncultured Blastocatellia bacterium | reverse complement strand
ACTGAGTAGAACGAGTCGTATCCTATGCAACTGAGTCCTTATGTAATCGATCTTCTGGCGCAAGAAAACCTCACTCCTAACTACCGAGGTGATTACCCGCACCGTTGGTCCAATCAGTTTCAGTCGGTGCGAGAGTTGGCCCGCCGGTTAGCAGAGCGGGGCAATGTTGACGCGGCCGAGCGCGTCTATGATGACTTGTTCAGCCGTTTTCCCCTTGAAGAAGTTCAGACCCATGAGTTGGTTCGGGAAAGACAACGAGCTTTAGGACTCAAACAAACTGACGAGCTGACAGAATACGTCAACGGAAAACTAAACCAGCAAAGAACCAATGGCGATGAGCTTGGAGAAGCCACCTCATTGTATCAATTGGGAAACCTTGCCAGGACGCACGGTGATTTTGGAAAGGCACGCGTCTTCCTGGCGCAGAGCTTGGACAAACAAAGAGTAATAGGCAATCACCATGGGACCGCCCAGACGTTGCTTGAACTTGGTCGATTGGCTAAGGCGAGTGGAGAAGTTGGCGAAGCCCGAAGATTCTTTACAGAGAGTTCGGCGATCTATCAGAAGCTTGGGCTTGACGGCGACTTCTATGCGACGTGGGAGGAACTTGAACGATTGGATCAGCCCGGCGCAGAAACTGACGAAGCCAGAAGAACCTTTCAAGAGGCTCTCATCATCGAACAAACAATACGAGATGAAATCAGTAAGGCCGAGGCTTCGCGCGCATCGGCAAACATCACGAGCGAAGCCCCCAGCGTTGAGCAGGCTTCAGACGCCACGGATGGCTCATCTGCTGGCGATGAAGGTTTGAGGGAACGGCAGGATGAAGAGATGGCCGATGTGTTCGATTACTACACTCCGGGCAGATTGAAACAGTTAACCTCAGTGTTTGAATTGGCTAAAGACTTACGAACCAACCTTGGTCACAAGGCGATTGGCTGCCCGGTGTTGTTAGCGAGCCTTTTCGATAGTCGTGCTGACCGCACAACATTTGCGTTTCTGTCTTCGTTCGGCATAACGCGACAACGACTCCACACCCTCGCCTTGAAAAACAAGCCCGGCCTTTCGGGTCAATTTGGTTACACCGAGCAAGCCGCCGCAGTTTTGCTTGCTGCGAGACACATTGCGCACCGCAGGAAAACTGATGAGGTACGGGCGCGGCACTTGTTTGCGGCGTTGTTGGATAACGTCCGAGAGCGTGAATGGCTAGAGATCTCATTTGGTAGGGATGTGATCGGATGGATCGGACACACACTCGATGAGTGGGATGATGCCGTGCCGATAACTCAAGAAGCGGTGCAGGCAAAAATGGTTGAGGACGATCTCTTTGCCAATCCACCCACTCAGCATGACAGCGCCGCCGATAAGGACCTCCTCGGATTTGAAGAGCATGCCGATGCGCTGGTGCAAATCATCACCCGACCTGAAACCCGCGCGCCGCTGGTGATCGGGGTTTATGGTCCGTGGGGCTCGGGCAAATCTACATTCATGGCGCTCGTTAAACGGAAACTCGACGCGCGTGACCAGTGCACTGACGAGACGAAAGGACTAAGAGCCTTTGTCAATCGACAGGCGACAAAATTCGCCAGCCTGTTTAAGAAGAGTAAGCACACACTGCGCGTGACCACTGTTGATTATGACGCCTGGGCTTATGCCGACGCGCCGAAGCTTTGGGCGGGGCTGGTCCAGCGTATCGCGAAGGAACTTGACGCCGAACTGACGGCGGGCGACCGCTTGGCTTACCTCGTAAACAGTCATTTGCGGCGTCTCCTTACTGCCCTAGCGTTGGGAATTATTCCCATTGCGTTCTTCGCGGTTGGTTTGGCAGTTGGACACGTGCCACCTTGGATGAACGGTGTCCTTAGCCGTATCGCGGGTAAGCCGTGGTTGAATTTACCCGCTTGGGCGACGGCTACTGCATGGGCCGTCTATGCCTATTTCCTTCAGAAGCGGCCCGTGACTGATGCAGTCACGTCTTTGGCAGCGCGATTTGACTCAACGCCGACCGTAGGCCTTGCCAATCGGATTCAGGATGAATTTAAGACCGCGCTGCAGACCAAGCTGGCGCCGGAAGCAAAGTCCAAATCGATCGATGCGAGGCGCACCGACATTAGGCAGAGAATTCAGAGAAATGAGTTGAAGATTGTGGTCTGCATCGATGAACTTGATCGCTGCCCACTTGAGAAGATTGTTGAGATTCTCGAAGCGATTAAATTGTTTCTGGCTGAAGACATCTTCATTGTATTGCTTGGCGTGGACACCCGCGTGGCGGCCGAGGCTAGCCGACTTCATTATAATGTAGTGCAGAACCCTAATCTCCCGCGGGAATATTTGGAAAAGATTGTGCAGTTGCCCTTAAGCGTGCCGACGGCGGGCAAAGCTCACATCGAGAAGTACCTCCAGAGTTTCATGTCGCTGCCTGAAGACGCAAACAAGACGGTGGTTGAAGGTTCACAAACTCAACCCATGAATGTTCCCCCGGAGACGAAGCCCGAAACAAGTCCGGTTTCAAATCGGGACGCGCATATACAAACCGACATTTCCGCACGACCGACGATTCCAATGAAAGGACAGCTTGGGCCGGCGATTACAATATCAAGGACGAGACCAGAAACCGCTTCTCAATTGGCGATTACGAGCTTTTACGATGCGGCTGCTCTGAGCCGCGATCCGACTTTGCCTCAGTTGCCTGATACGCCGACAGAGTTTGCGGTGATGGCTGGGATCGCGCGCCAGTTTCTCGACAGCAATCCACGGCGGATAAAACGATTACTCAACACGTATCGTTACGTGAAAATCCTCGCGGCCCGTTTACCCGGTACCCCAGTACATACGAGTGAATGGCAAAAGAAAATGTTGTATTGGCTCGCCTTCACGATGAAGTGGCCTTCGTTCATGGCAGCCGCGATTGAACGAGCAGAGTCTGCGTCTAACCAAGACTCAGGAAACGCATTTCTGGTTCGAGCGTTGAATGCCGAACACGATGTAAAGAACCAACCGAGCGAAAGCGTGATAAATGAGGTGCTGCCACTCAGCGCGCACGAGTTGCTCGATCATTATCGGTTGGCAGCAAACTTTTTGATTGAGAATCCGTTGTTGGAGCCGCGAATTAAGACAGGTGCGAAAAGAGCACGCGCCACTAAAGCGCCCAATCGACGCGACCCCGTTTCGGCCCAAGCGGAAATCGGGCTCGCGGCGCCGCCAAACTAGCTGTTCATGCTGAGGCGGC
>CBFHBI010000534.1:0-3237 GCA_965653755.1 uncultured Blastocatellia bacterium | reverse complement strand
CCAACTGGGCCAATGGTGTCCGGGACATCCAGAAAACTTTGAACGAGGCGCGACGAAGTGCTGGATTGAAGATGAATGGTCGCGCGGCGCCTGGGCCTTCGTTGGCCCACGAGACTTCATCGCCGCGTCTGCGCCTGAAGGACGCATTCACTTTGCCGGCGAACACCTTTCACCGTTCTTTTCGTGGATGCAGGGCGCGCTGGATTCGAGCGCGCGGGCGGTGAAGCAAATTAATGAGGCAGCATAGCGGATGCGCTTCGGGGCAGTAAGCCCGACCGTGAGGGAGGGCGTATCAAGAAGGAGTGCGCCCTCCCTCACGGTCGGGCTACTGCCCCAATCTCAACCGCCGATAAAACTCATCGAGCGTGACGGCGCGACGAATCCCGGATCGTTGATGAAATGGCGCGGCTCTTTCTTCATCACCACTGACTCGATGAACTCGATGATCTCAAGTCGCGAAGCCCCGTCACGCAACACGTCGCGCAGCGAATGCTCGACTGTTGAAAAAAGGCAGGTGCGAATTTGGCCGTCGGCGGTCAGCCGAATGCGCGAACACGCGCCGCAGAAAGGTTCGGTCACGGGAGCAATGATGCCGAACTCGCCGGGCGCACCGTCGGCGAATCGGTAACGACTTGACGTGTCTGAGCCGCGGGCCACATCAATCGGCTCAAGTGGAAATCGTGTTTCGATGCGCGCCCGAATCTCTCGCCCGGAAACCACATCAGCCCGGTTCCAATCGTGTCCGGAATCGAGCGGCATGAATTCGATGAAACGCATCTGTACGTCGTGCTCGCGCGCGAACGCGGCAAAATCCCCCACTTCATCTTCGTTGTGACCGCGCACAATGACGGCATTGATTTTGATCGGGTTCAAACCCGCAGCCTTGGCAGCTTCGATTCCTTCCATCACTCGATCGAGCACGTCAACTCCGGTCATTTGCTTGAAGACATCGCGCTTCAAACTGTCGAGACTGATCGTGATGCGATCCAAACCGGCTTCTTTCAAACTGTGGGCACGGTGCGGCAGGAAGTAGCCGTTGGTAGTCAGCGCGAGGTCGCGCAGACCGGGCGCGCAGGATGCGCCCGCACCGCCCGCAGGATGCGGGCGCTCCTTCAGTTGCGCCAGCTTGAAAATGATCTGTTCGATGTCGCGGCGCATCATCGGCTCGCCGCCGGTCAGGCGAATCTTTTCAATTCCTAATTCGACGAAGATGTCGCAGACGTACTCGATTTCTTCGTACGAGAGCATCTGTTCCTTCGGCGCAATCGGCGGCTCGCCGTGCGGTAGGCAATAGAAGCAGCGGAAGTTACAGCGGTCGGTCAGCGACACGCGCAGGTCGCGAATTGGACGGTTGTAAGAGTCTTTGAGATAGCGGACCATTGGAATAAACATTGGAATGATACAGCCGTGGCAGGATCGATCCAAGTTTTGGTACGTCTGCGAAAGTGTGTTGTTCAGGTTGGCTCTTTTTTGTATGCTCGTCTGATGACGTTCCAAAGTTCGACTGCGGCAAACAAGAAGGCCGCCAATCCCGCAAAGAATAGATACCATTCATACCCTGCTAAGCGGGTTTTTGTTATTGCCTCATCAGGTGTAAAGGCGTAGATACAGAGGAATATGGAGGGAGGCAGATTGGCCCCGAAGAAAAAGGCGCCAAGCGCAAGCGCTATATCTCCAGTATCAAACCTTGGATGACGAAGGAGAATTGTAGCTAAGGTTATTAGCGTGCTGCCGAGTCCGGCAAGGATGATCAGCCTGGTGAGGTTCATCTAACCTCAAGTGAGCGCTAGTGAGCTTTTGTTTTGAATAGATGAAGCGCGACTGCAAACCCCATAATTGCCCCGCCGACCACAGCAGTGCTGATGATAGCTGTGGTAAGGCGTCCTTCGGCAATCTGACTCGCAAGAAAAGCCATCACTGTTATAGCGCTAGTGATCGTGAGTATTGATCGAGCAAGATTAGAAAACGAAAGCGAATCTTTCTTTCTTTGCTTTCCGGGTGAAGCGCTACCCTGTGCCTGAACAATCTGAGACATAGTCTCTCCGTGAAAATGACTTAAACCCTGTCGGAAAGTGTAACCGCTATTGGCCTTTTCAGCAATGTTTTGGGGTTGTATGTAATGTTTTAGGGCTTCATGTCGGAGTGAGCAAACTCCGCCTAAGTGCATCTTCACCACCGATTTGTAACGCCGTCTGAAAAGGAATCTTCCAGTTGATCGCAGCGCGGGTTTTCGGCTACAGTGCGCCCGCACTCCGTCTAACGTCATTAACAAGAACAATCGTGAGGTCCCCAATGAGCAACAGTCTCATGCCGATGATTCGCCGAAGTATGAAAATCACCCTTGCCGCGTTGTCGTTGACGTTCTGCTGCATCACGCTTGCCCAGCATGTAACTCAGCGATTCGCATCAGGCAATAATTCCATGCAACCGACCCCGAATATCGATTCGAGCCTTTTCAGTTCTTTACATTGGCGCAACATCGGACCCGTTCGCGGCGGACGATCGATCGCTTCGACCGGAGTCGTGAAGCGTCCGCTCGAATATTATTTCGGCGCGGTCGGCGGCGGACTGTGGAAGACGATCGACGGCGGCACGACTTGGAACGCGGTTACGGATGGTCAGGTTCATAGTTCGTCAGTCGGCGCGGTCGCGGTTTCGGAATCGAATCCGGACGTGGTTTACATCGGCATGGGCGAATCATGCATCCGCGGCAACATCATGCAGGGTGATGGTGTGTACAAATCGATCGATGCGGGCAAGACTTGGACGCACGTCGGGCTCGCGGACACGCAAGCGATCTCGCGCATCAGAATTCATCCTACGAATCCAGACCTTGTTTACGTCGCGGCGCTCGGCCACCCGGCCGGACCGAATGAAGAACGCGGAGTTTTTCGGTCGAAAGACGGCGGCAAGACCTGGTCCAAGATTTTGTTTCGCGACAATAAAACCGGCGCTATCGATCTCGCTATGGATCGAAAGAATCCGAAGGTGCTCTACGCTGCGATGTGGGAGGCGTACCGCGTTTCGTGGCAGATGTCGAGCGGCGGCGCCGGCAGCGGACTCTTCAAATCAATCGACGGCGGTGACACGTGGACCGAGATCACGCGTAACAAAGGTTTGCCGTCGGGAGTTGTAGGCCGCATCGGCGTGGCGATTTCAGGCGCGGATGCAAATCGCGTTTATGCGCTGGTCGAAAACGAGAACGGCGGTCTCTTCAGCAGTGACGACGCGGGCGCG
>CBFHBI010000533.1:0-3240 GCA_965653755.1 uncultured Blastocatellia bacterium | reverse complement strand
CGTTGGTCCAACTGTTCGCCGAATACGCATCATGCACCTTCGCAAAATCCGCTGGCCCGGTTTGATGCGTGACGCGCAGCCGTTCGCGATACTCAGATAAATACGGCAGCGCCGCCACCATCGCCTCGTTAATCGCGCGCGAGCCTTGCGATCCACCGAACAAAAGCACTGACACGTGCTGCGGGTCACGCGGCTTCGCTTTGATATCAAAGAACTCGCGTCGCACTGGATTGCCGGTCATGACGCCTTTGGCCGGGAAGTGCGGCAACGTCGATTCGAACGAAACAGCCGCCGCATCAACGAAGCGTGCCAGTCGCCGGTTCGTAAATCCGGGCACGGCGTTCGATTCCATCAGCACGGTCGGCAATCCCATCAAGGACGCCGTCATCAAAACCGGACCGCTAACATATCCGCCGGCGCCGACTACTACATCCGGTGCGAACGCCCTGATCACCCGACGCGCGTCGATAAAACTTTTCGGCAGGATCAGCAATCCACGAAGGCGCTGCATCACGCCCATGTTTACGAGACCCGCGCTTTCAATGATCGATAATTCAAAACCGGCTTGCGGCACCAGGCGATTTTCCAAACCGCGCGCGGTGCCGACGAATCGGACCACCGACGAAGGGTCGCGCCGCAAGATCTCCTTCGCGACCGCAATGCCCGGATAAATGTGGCCGCCCGTGCCGCCCGCGGCAATCAACACGCGCATCGCACACCTTTAACGTGCGCGCGCCAGCGCGGTTGCTCTCTGGCGCGGCAGTCGCCTCTTTTTCGCGCGCGGCGCTTCGTCCCAATCGTCTTCGTATTCACCATCGTCGGTCGTCTCGTGCTTACCGAGCGCTGCGTACTGCGAGATGTTCAGCAAAATTCCGACTCCGGCCAGAGTCGGCACGAGCGAAGATCCGCCGTATGAAATAAATGGCAAGGGGATTCCCTTGTTAGGCACAATCGCCAGCACCACGCTGATGTTCAAAAGCGCTTGCGCCACGATGCCGACGACAATGCCGAGTCCGAGCAACATCCCGAATCGATCCGGCGCCCGCAAGGCCGCCCGCATCCCGCGCCAAAGAAAAATCGCGAACACGAACACGACGATTAGCGCGCCAACCAATCCCAACTCTTCACCGATCACCGCAAAAATAAAATCCGAATGCGCAAACGGAAGAAACAGCAGCTTCTGCTTTCCCTGCGCAAAACCCAGGCCGTGCGTGCCGCCGGAACCGACCGCAATCAGCGACTGCACGGTTTGATAGCCGGCGCCTTGCGCATCAGCCCACGGATCGATGAACGATGCCAGCCGCCGCATCCGAAACGGCGTGAAGATGAGCATCTTGCCCACCTACAGCAGCGCCGGCACCGAGGCATAAAACACGTGTCGCAGCCGCGTGCCGGCGGAAACGCAAACCGTCACGCCGACGATGGCGAGCATCAATGCGGTGCCGAGATCGGGCTCCTTGATCACCAACGCTGCGATCAGTCCGATGACCAGCATCGCCGGCACGAACGTCCGAAAGAACGATGCTTCATCGCCGGCGCGCCGTTCGAGAAATCGCGCCAGGAAAATCGCCAGAGTGAGTTTGGCTATCTCTGACGGTTGCAGGGAAAAGGAGCTAAACCTGATCCAACGGCGCGCGCCGTTTATCGGCCGAAAGCCAAACACCGCCAGCAACAAGAGCACCGTGATCAGTAATCCGCCGTAAACGATCCAGCGACGATTCAGCTTTTGATAATCAAAATTCATCGCGACAAACATCGCGACCAAACCGATCGAAGTCCACAGTGCCTGCTTGGTCAAATAAAAGAACTGGCTATGGTTCTCCTGCTGCGCGATGACCGCCGAAGCGCTGTACACCATGACTACGCCAAACAGCGCTAGGCCAATCGTCGCTGAGAAAAGCCATCGATCGATTTGTAACTTCTGAGACATCGTAAATTGGTCCTTGAGAGTATGGGACGCATGCGTCCCATAGGACACATAGGACCCATCGGTCCCATGCTCTCTAAGATCTGAGCCTTAACACCTCTTCTTTAAAAACCCGTCCCCGATGCTCGAAACTGTCGAACATGTCGAAGCTCGCGCACGCCGGCGCCAGCAGGACCACATCGCCAGTCTCCGCCGCCGCGAAACTCTTCGCCACCGCGTCGTGCATGTCCGACGCATATTCGTGCGGCGCCGCATCGCCGATTTCTGTTTCGATCGTCTTCGCGTCCTCGCCAATCAAGATCATCTTGCGGACGCGAGCTTTGATTAATTCTCTCAGCGGTTCGTACGGCGCTTTCTTGCCGCGCCCGCCAAGAATCAAGATTACTTTGCCGCGTTCGCGCGCAAACGCCTCCAGCGCTTTGGCGGTAGCATCGACGCTGGTCGCTTTTGAATCGTTAATAAAACGAACGCCATTGATTTCCGTAACTTCCTCCAGCCGATGCTCCACAGGTTGAAAATTTCGGACCGTGTCGCGCAAAGACTCCGGTGCTGCGCCACAGGCAAGCCCTGCAGCGAACGCGGCCAAAACGTTTTCGACATTGTGCGTGCCCCGCAATTTCATTTCATCGCGCGACATCAAGACCTTTTCGCCATCCTTTGTGCGCGAGAGCAAATCATCTCCGCGAAGAAACAGTCCTTCATCAAGCTCGCGCTTCACGCTGAACTGCACCACGTGGGCGCGCAGGCCTTTGGCCCACGAAGAAACTACACAATCATCGGCATTCAGGATCGCCACATCGCCCGGCGTCTGATTCCGAAAGATGTTGTGCTTGGCCGCGGCGTAGTCCGTCAGCGATTCATAACGGTCCATGTGATTCGGCGTCACGTTCAGCACCGCTGCTACCGTCGGATGGAAATCAATGATGGTCTCCAATTGAAAACTGGAAAGCTCAACCACATTCCACCCGTCTTCGCGCGATGAATCGATCATCGAAATCAAAGCCGTTCCGATGTTGCCCCCCACCTGCACGTTCAGTCCTGCGTCTTTCAGCATCTGGCCAATCAATGAAGTCGTGGTCGTCTTGCCGTTCGATCCCGTAATCGCTACGTGGCGGCCCTTAATGAACCGCGAAGCCAATTCAACTTCGCCGATGACTTCCGCGCCTCTGCGATCCGCATAACGAATCGGAATCGATTTCGTCGGGACGCCAGGACTGACGACAACTAAATCAATTTGATCGAGCAGCCATGACGGCGGATCGCCTTCGATCAATCCAACGCCTTCAGTTTTCAAATCGAGCGCTTCGCGAGAC
>CBFHBI010000532.1:0-3247 GCA_965653755.1 uncultured Blastocatellia bacterium | reverse complement strand
TGCAGTTGCTCTCTATCTCTCGTCGACACCCAACAGTGCGGGAACCTGCGCGGAGACTACGCGCGTGTTGTATTTCACCAGGTAGTCATGATGCGCTGCATCGAGCGGATAGTGCTCAGGCCAGCGATATGGATAGCGGCTCATGCCGTGAAACGGCAACGGCGCAAGTTGATCCGGACTCGCAGAGTTGATGTCCATTTCTTTGCTGAAGCCGTCGGCATACAGAAGGAATGTGCGCGTCCAGCCGGCGGGCAGAGGCGGCAACGATGAAGCATCAAACGAGAGACTAATCTCATCTCCGGGCCGCGAAATCACGAACATATCGTCACTGCTCAGCAGCAACTCGCGAACGTCTCCTTCGCGCGTGTAACGCCCAGTCATGACTTTCCACGGCGAAGTGAATGAGACGCGGCGGTAATCGTAACTGTATGGGTCGCGATTGTCCGGCGAAGTCTCGGCCGAGAAACCACGCCAGCGCAGATCAGCCTGAATTGGATCGAGCCGGGCCATCTGGACCATCGGCTGGACCAACGGCTTGTCGCCTGACCGATTAACCAAAATCTGATCCCAGTACACCCGCATGTTCGTGACGATTCTCACTTCACGATTGGCGCTGAGAAATTTGCCGGTGAGATCTACCGTAACTGTCTGTGGCCGTCCGACCGGAATGCCGATGTCCTTAATCACTGTTTGCCAACGGCCGTGTGCGTCTTTCACTTGCAAGCTCGGCGGTTGCATCTCTTTACCGGCTTGCGTGGCGGCGACGTTATCGCTCGACCAGGCGTAGTCTGTCCAACCGGTCAACAGCAGCAGGACTTTGGACTTTGGACTTTGAGCTTTGAGCTTGTCACTGAGTTTCAGAGTTAGCGAATGTTCCGCTGCATAACCCCGAACGCTGTCGGTTGTGAAGTCATCAGGCCAGCGCCGATCCATTCGCGAGATCAGATCAAGGACATCATGGCCTTTGTCATCAAACGCGCTCAACGGAGGACGTGCGTTTTTGGTAACGAATATTTTGAAATGCTTCGGCGGATCGCTCATGCCCGCATTCGGATAGACCTCGGTGCCGGCCGGATGCGCGACGGCCAGAAGCTGCAGACGATCGACAAACAAAGCCTCTTCCAATTCGTTTGTCACTCGTAATTCATACCGCCCGTTATGTTCTTTCAATTGATCGCTGCGCAGATGAACGTATTCGACCGGGTCGGGCTTATTGTAGTGACCGGGACTTTCGAGATAGCCCATCTCGCCAGCGCCCATGAAGTCGGTGATGAATTCAAAACGCTCGCCATTCCATGCGTAAAGATAGGGGCATGATGATGGTTTGCGATCGATCTCAGTGATTCTCAAAGAGATCAGACTCGCAGACGCGCCAGGAGGAAATTCAGTTTCGGCCTGAACAATTCCGGCAGGCCACAGCACGCGCACTGCGTCGGGCTTATCGCGCTTGCCGAGACCGAAGATCAAGTCACTTGGCGCGGGCGCCGGCGAAGCCGAGTAAACCTCGAGCTTTTGATAGAGACTGCCGGCACGCATCTCGATCTTCGCCTCAACCGCGGTGCGATTGCTGATGTGGCCATGCAGATCGACTTTGATTGAGTGATTGCGGTTGCCACCATCGTTGCGAAGAATGTGCAGGGCGCCATTTGCCTGGCGCACAATCAAATCTTCGTCACCATCGTTATCGATGTCGCCCGATACTATCGTCGTGGATGCATTCCCAGCATGATCGCGGACTGAAGCTGGCAGCGAGGTTCCGGTGACTTCCACAAAAGTGTTTCCGAGGTTGCGCCACAGGCGGATGCCGCGCGCGGTGAGGACCAGCAGATCGAGCAGCCCATCGTTGTCATAATCCAGGAACTGTGCGGCGAGTGCCTCGTTCGTCCCGGCGGGCGCAGGTGAAATCTTGAAATGATTGCGGCCGTCGCTGAGAGCCAGCACTGCGTGCGTGCCGGAACTCATGAAAAAATCTGTAAAGCCATCTTTATTAAGATCGCCCGCGGCCGCACAGGAAAAGGCGCCATCGTTCTGCAGACCAGCTTCCTTCGCTACATCACGAAAAGTTCCGTCGCGCATATTGCGAAAGAGAGCAGGCGGCTGTTTCCGATCGAGCGCGAAAAGATCGACGTCGCGCCGATTATCAAAATCTGTTGGCACAACCGCCGAACCTTTTGCCGCAGAGCTATGCGGACTCAGGCCGGCCGCTTGCGTGATTTCGGTGAAGGTGCCGTTGCCGTTATTCCGCAGCAGGACATTCGTTGGACCGGTAACGAAAATATCGAGGTCGCCATCGTGATCGAAATCTACAAAAGCAGCGGACAGGTAGGGCGTCGTCTCGGCTGATGGCGCATTGATGCCGGCTGACTTTGTTCGATCCGAAAAATGTCCATCACCGTCGTTGTGATAAAGGACGAACCTGTTGGGGTTCGCACACGCGACGAAAAGATCGGTGCGGCCGTCGTTGTCATAATCGCCGGCGATCGCGGCGATACAACCGTCGCTATCGCCCATCGACAATCCAGAGCCGGCAGTAACATCGGTAAACCTGTCGCCGTCGTTTCTGAGCACGCGTGGAGGCGCAGTCGCATCGAAGATGTCGAGTCTGCCGTCGCCATTAAAATCGAAAAGGACGATTGCTTGTGATTGCTTGACGTTCTTCTTCGTCGAGCGGGCCACAGCTGCCCTTGTTGGGCTGTCCTTTAGCATCTGTTCAGTGACATCAACGAAATGTACTTCGGGAGTTTTGCGATCGACTAGATCGTCCTCAGCGCCCGTCGACACGATCGCTTCGGCGTAATGACCGCCCTCGAGATAGTTTGTGCCGATTCGAGTGCCGGCACCGCTCTGACTTAGCTGCTGGAACTTTTGCAGAGTGCGCCGGCCTTCTTCCCTCGCGCCGGTTCGCGTGAGCACGATGCCGAGGTTGTACAAAGCAGTTTCGTTATATGGCTCAGCGGAAAGAGCTTTGCGAAAAGCTTGAATGGCCGGATCGTATTTCTGTTGCTGCACGTAAATCTGTCCGATGTTCACATTGGCGGCCGAATCTTCGCCGTCGATCGAGAGCACGGTCTGAAATTCACTGAGCGCATCATCAAAACGATTTTCAGAGCGGGCGATCAGCCCGAGGATGAAATGAGGCTGCGGCGCTTTCGAATCCACGGCCAGGGCCGCCTGCGCGGCACGTCTGGCGCTGACGGAATCGGGCAGATAATAGAACGCGATGCTTAAATTAATTTGCGCCAGCCGC
>CBFHBI010000531.1:0-3258 GCA_965653755.1 uncultured Blastocatellia bacterium | reverse complement strand
TCGGTCTATTCGGCCTATGGACGCGACGCGCCGAAGACCGCGGCGGCGCGTGACGAGTACTGCTCCTACGTAGCCGACCTGATCACCCGCTATCCGCAGATTAACGACGTCGAGATCTGGATCGAGCCGAACAAGACGCAATTCTGGGCGCCGCAGTTGCTTCACTGTTCGACGGTAAGAGGTACCGCTTTACCATAACCGTGCAGACGACAACTGACGTGATGATGACGGCGATGTTGGCGAGAACTTCGAGTTTCTTGATCACGGCTCGCTCCTTTCATCGGGTTGAGTTTGGAGCCGCTGGGATTTGACCGCCTTGTATCACTCGAACTCTTTGGCGTCAAGCTCTTTATTTAATTGAAGTAATCGGTGGCGGGAAGGTCGATTGCGATCACGAGGCAGGTTTGGCGAGGAAAACAAAAAGCAAGTGACGATGGGGGGCATCGTCACCTGCTTATCAAGCGCCCACGTCCCAGGGCGTAAATTGGTTTGGTCCTACGGCCGACGTGGCCTCCGCGGTCGAGTACGCTCCTGAGCTGGTAGCACGTCACCTGGTTGCACGGTCGGCGTTGGTTGCGGCGGGTGCGCGCCTGGCGGACACAACCAGATTTCGATGTAGTCCTGATCGCGATATCCGCCGTTAACGAAAATCAGTCTTCGCGCATCCACACCACGCGTGATGGTCAGATAGTCCATTGAGCGTTTGCCCAAAAGGTCCGCCTGTCCAGCGCGGCTATGTTGTCCCGCGTAGATGATGATGTAGGCGGTCGCATCGGGCGAGTTCTGCAACTCAATCGCGAGATTATCGAAGCGAGCCTTATCATCGTCGAATGCGATCGACGGGAATTGATCGAACGGCCGGCATTCGACGGGTGGCGGAGTCTTAGAAACGATGTTCGTCGTAGCTTGAGCAGTCGCGCGGCATGTCGGATCTCCCGAGCCATCGTCCACCGCCAGTGCGGCCGTGACGTGTTGCCCGCCAAGACCGGTAGAATCAACCGTGATCGAAGACTTGCCGGCGCCGTCCACGATCTTCGCCGAGCCGGGCGTTACGGTCCAAACGTAATTCAAGGGCGCGTTGCCGGCATAAGACACGTCGGAAGTGAAAGTAATCAAATCGCCGTCGTTAACCGTTGCTGGCGCCGACACGTTCACCGGGAAGGGGCATGGAGACTTGTTGATGGTAATTGGTGGTTTCGCATGATAGTTGAGGTTGACACAAACTTTACGTCCTTCAGCAATATCGAAATCTCGAACCCAGCGTTCACCATTCGGCAGATCAACCTGCACCACATGATGTCCCGGTTGGAGTTCGAATTTGCGCACAGTCTGTGACGTATCGCCCTGCGGTTGTCCATCGACTCGCAGCGGAAAGCCACCGGGGTTCGTCGAGATTTCCAGTTGACCGTAATTGGCTTTTTTCTTCTTCTTGTTGACGGCGTAGGTGCTTGAAGAAAACGCCAGCAGAAAAGAGGCGACGACCAAAGCGCCAACCGCGAATTTGACCAGATTAGATTTGGTACCCATGGCAACTTTAAACTTTGGATAATTCATTATTCGCCCTCCGTCTCTGATTCGGCGTCACTGTTTGCGCGCTTCTTCGAGTAGCGGCGACGCGCGGCGGCGGATAATGTAACGATGCCGCTTCCGAGCAGCAACAACGAAGTTGGCTCAGGCACGTTCGGGGTCGGCGAACAATTAATGCAGAACGGCGTAATGCCTCCGATCGGAGTCGGCGTGCAGTTGATGCAGAACGGAGTGATGTTCGGCGTCGGTGGTGGCGTCGTTGGCGGCGTCGGCGTCTCATGATGATGAGTGCATACGCCGGTCAGACACACGAGCGGAATCAACGCAAAGAAAGGCCAAATTGGAATGCCTCCGCCGCTTGGTATCTCACCACAATCGCAAATCGTTCCGTCCACCGAGTCCTGCTGAAATGTTTGAACGTCGCCTTGTGGCTGTTGCGCAGCCACTTCGATACCGCTCAGCACCGAGGGCACATTCGGAGCTGCGGTTGTGGACGTAATGGTTGTCGTCGGATCGGTCGCAGCGCCGGACGTAACATTGCTGGCGACTAAGGTAGATGGACTCTGCGTTTTCGTGGTAGGGTCCAGCAACGCTGCTCGCAGCTTTAGTTGCTGGAGCTGACCGCCGCCTTGCAGGTCGCCCATCACGTTGATCACGTCAACGAACTTGATGGGACTGGCCTGCGTTGGTACGGCGACTACCAACAATAGACCGATCATCGTTGTTAAGGTTTTGGAAAACCGAGACCTCATTAGCTAGGCACTCCCTCCTCGAATCAATCAAAGCAGCAATGCAACTCTTCTTCCTGCTTTCAGGGGCAATTCGAAAAACATATTTGACAGAAAGCGGCAGACAGACCTGCCGCGAACCCAAGCTTCTCAGACAATTTTTGCTGACTTGCCTGCTAAGGAGAACAGAGCTAATGCCGCCGGTATTCCAGTTTATTGCAAGGACTTAAGGAGTATTGGACTGTACGGTGGGCGACACAAAGTCACCCACCGTGTGAAAGAGCAGAGGAGCGCGAACGCTCGGGAGCGAGATTACTCTGGCTGAGCCGCAGCTTCAGCGTTGCGGTTCTCGTCACGGAGCACCGCCTTGCGCGAGAGCTTGATTTTGTTGCCCTCTTTGCCGATGCATTTGACCAGGATTTGCTGTCCTTCTTTCAGTTCGTCGCGCACGTCGCGAATGCGGCGGTCGGCGATTTCAGAGATGTGCAGCAACCCGTCGGTGCCCGGGAAAATCTCGACAAAGGCGCCGAAGTCAACGATGCGGCTCACTGTGCCGACGTAGGTCTGGCCGATTTCTGCCTCCGCCGTCAGACCACGAATGCGATTGACCGCAGCTTCGGCGGCGGCGCCGTCGGCCGTCGCAATTGAGACAGTGCCGTCGTCTTCCACGTCGATTTTCGCGCCCGTTTCTTCCACCAGCGCCCGAATGACTTTGCCGCCTGGTCCAATGACGTCGCGAATCTTATCGGGATTGATTTTGATTTTGATAATCCTTGGCGCGTGCGGCGAGATGGCTTCGCGGGCTTCGGCCAAGGTCTTGGCCATCGTGTCGAGAATGAACAGCCGTCCCTTCTTGGCCTGCTCCAACGCCTCAGCCATGATTTGCGCGTTGACACCGGCAATCTTGATGTCCATCTGTAAAGCGGTGATGCCATCACGTGTGCCGGCGACTTTGAAGTCCATGTCGCCGTAGTGATCTTCCGCGCCGGCGATGTCCGTCAGG
>CBFHBI010000530.1:0-3272 GCA_965653755.1 uncultured Blastocatellia bacterium | reverse complement strand
GCCGAAACGCAGATGAGATGCTCCTACGTTAATTGCAATCGGTTCACTGCGCACGTCTTGACGAATGCCGTCGTCTTGCTGTTCGTTTACCTGCTTTCGTCATTGACAGTCAGCGCACAGTATTTCACCTTACCTGGCTATCACGCTTACTCTCTGAATTCAGTCAATCAAGTTTTTGATCTTAGTCCCGATGGGAAAATTGGAATTTCCCTGAGGAATGATCCCGTTTCAGTGCACCCCGCTATTCTGACGACATTCGATTCAATACTCGGGACGCAGATGGATAGCAAGACGTTTGGATTCGGACCGTTGGGCGTAAGTCTCGCGATGGTGGGAAACAGTCTTCGGGCAGTCGTATTGACGAGTGAAGGCGGGCAGTGCCGAATCTACCAATTCGATGATAGTCAAAGTGGTCAACTAACCCAGCTAGCGTCGACCCAATTAACAACATCGAACGCCGACGGAGGTTCAAACCTTGTTCTTAGCAGCACGGCACAGGCAGGGTTCGTGATCGTGTATTCCAACAGCGGAGCCGATCTCGTTGCGTTCAGTCTAGTCGACGGCTCGATTTTGAACAGACTTGCGTTGCCGGGTATTGCGAGCACCTTGGTAATGAATGAACAAGCAAATAGTCGCCTCTTGGCCTTCCGTCTTGGGAACGTGTTCACAATTGTAAATGCCCTCAATCCTAATCAACTGGCGTCAGCCGGAAACGTGTCATTAATTTCCAATGGTGAGTTTAGCGGTGTCCCTTACGATGGCATCTCATTCAGTAGTGAAGGCCGGTACGTTTTCGTCAGAAATCAGTTTTATAACTTTGCGGCGATCGATCTGAATGTGATGCAAATCGTTGGTACGATTCCCGGCAGCAATTATCGATTCGGACGCGTTCGCATTTTTGAGAACAGCCAGCAAAGGACATTGGCGGTTTTGAGTAGCCCGTCAGGAACGGGAGGAGTCTCCGCTATTCTCTTGGTTAACGCGACTGATCCGAGTCATCTATTGATCATTAATCAGTACAACCCGCTATCTAACGAATCATTCTTCTACAAGAGTGACTTTGCCTTTTCACACGATGGTGCTCGTCTTTACGCGGCACCAAAAGAGAAGCTGATCGCTTTCGATTTGCCAACCTTCAATAAGGCGTGGGAACAACCTGTACCTGGATCTGTCTTACAAGTTCACCAGCTTAGGGTGTACGGTCCGAATGATGAGGTGTTGGGGGCGTGGGACGTAAGCGGAGGGTTAGGCTTTACTGCCATCTTCGGCGCCTTTCCGGCGTTTCCTCCTAACGTTTCAATAAATCAATCAAGTACAGTCGGCGAGGCGGACGGACTCGCAAACTTTACCGTTTCGCTCTCAGCCTCTGCGGCCCCACATCAAGTGTTCGTGAAATACGCAACCGCGGACGGAACAGCTACGCAGGGCTCAGATTATACGAGCACCAGCGGCACACTAACGTTCGCGCCAGGAGTCACGACAAAGACGATTACGGTTCCGATTATCAATGATACGATCGATGAGTTCGATGAAACTTTCACGATGAACATCCAAAGTGCAAGTCCGGGAATCATTACGCGGGCTCAGAGTACTGCGACGATACTCGATGATGATCCTCCACCATCGGCATCGATTAATGATGTGAGCATAACTGAGGGCAACTCAGGCACAAGAAACCTGAACTTCACGGTTAGCTTATCTGGGGCGAGCGGAAAACCAATTACACTCGACTACGCAACTGCCGATGACACTGCGACGGCCGGCGCTGATTATACTGCCACGAATGGAACTGTCACCTTTTCACCGGGCCAAACTACAGGCCTGATAGTTATTCAAATAAAAGGAGACACGCTTAGTGAAGGTAACGAAACTTTCTTTGTCAACCTCAGCAATCCTGTCAACGTTACGGTCGCTCGTGGCCAAGCTATAGGCACAATCGTCGATGATGATGCTCCAGTACTAGCAAGCGAGCAGAATTCGCAAAGAGCGATTGCGCTCGACTCAGTAACATTCATCCGCGATCCTTTTCCGCTTAACAATCCAAATTATTTCGGGACCGATCACCGTACGCGAGTGATTCTCTTTACAACCAATCTCATCCTGACTCCAGGGCTGGTTGTAACGGGGCAAGCTGTCGATTCGCAACAGACCACATATCAACTGCCGGTTGAATTCGTCGGAAGTTTGCCGACCTTCCTTGGTTTTGCTCAAGTCGTTGTCAAGCTTCCTGGTGGAATTCCGGCAGCAGGTGATTTGCAGGTCAGTATCACGGCGCGATCCCGTGACCACGTCCGGCCCAACATATCGTTGGACCGAGCCACGGCAATAAAGTTATGAGTGATGAGTTCTGAGTGATGAGTTGAAGGGTAGCGCCGTGGCCCGGTCCCTCAACCCTTGTGCCGCTCTTGTAATCCGCGGGCATTTTTGGACCTTCGACGTGTAGGCTCGTCTGGGCGTTAATGTTCGCACCTTGACCTCAAAAGGGAAGGCTAATATGAGTGCCGTCACCCCTAACGTTCAGCAATTTTTTGATCAGTACGCACAGAGTCGTAGTGCGCTGGATATCGACATCATCGCTTCGCAATATCCTGAGTCAATCATGTTTGCCGGACCGAATGGCGTGCGTATCACTGAGAAACCGGCGATTCTTGAGGCCGTCGCGAAAGGACAGGAGTTCCTTAGAGCGATCGGTCACAAATCCACAAAAGTCGTGTCTCTGGATGTAACCAAATTGGACGAGCGCTATGCGCTGGTGCGAGCGCAGTTCGTTTGGCGCTTTGAGAAGCCAACGGCTCAACCGATAGACGTCAAGGTTGACGCCACATTCATCTTACATATCGATGGTGAAGCGCAGCAGATTGTCTTTCAACATGAGCATGAAGACTTTCAACAGTCGCTGCGAGTGAACGGTGTATTGTCGGCAAACCCATAGAAGTCCAATGACCCACTGACTTGGGCTTTCGCGAAACGAATTGTACCAATGCGCCTTTGCGCCTCCATGGCTGCCCCGTTGATCACGTTGCTCCTTTTAATTTTGTTCGCTGGCGGCGCGCAATGCCAGGCAATACGGAAGCCGGAACGAGAGTTCCGCGCGGTCTGGATTGCGAGCGTTGACAACATTGATTTCCCGACACAAAAGGCGCTAACGGTCGAGCAGCAGAAGGCGGAACTCCTCGAAGATTTGTAACTCGCCCGATCGCTGAAGCTCAATGCCGTCATCTTTCAGATACGCCCGCAGTGCGACGCGCTCTACAAGTCTGAGATCGAGCCAT
>CBFHBI010000529.1:0-3272 GCA_965653755.1 uncultured Blastocatellia bacterium | reverse complement strand
ACATTGCGCGAACCACTGGTGAGAAACCACTGGGCCGTCTGACCACGCGGCGGCTTGCGCACTTTGACCGGCGAGCCGGGCAGCGGATTGTCCGCGCAACCTGCGGGTAGCACCGCCTCGTAACGCTCGACAAAGTTAGGCACCATCGGCCCGAGGTTCGACGAGAGTTTGAAGTACTGCCGCAACGGAATCGAATAGACCAAGGCTTGCCATTCAGTATTGTTCTGGGGATCGCGTTTGAAATAGAACGAGCAGGGCTTGCCATAGAAGCTTAGCGGCACGAATGGGAGATTGAGACATCGCTGAAAGTACGAACGAAAATTCGCCGTCTCCATGCCCGGCGTCTGGACATACTCGTATTGCAAAAGGTTATGCGCCCAGGGGCTGTGCTGCTGCCCAAAGGACACAAAGGGAATCTCGAACCTTGCCGGCCAAGCCACGTTCGCCAGACATTCTTTGACGCTGGGACTCGGCGAAGCAAGCGGGTCGGCGGAGTCGACCAATGGCGTGGAATTGACCTCTGGGCAAACCGCCGAACAGGCGGATAACACCACCCTCAGCGCAAACACCGTTAGACCGATGGTCAGAAACAGTACGCCCCGGCGTTTAGCGTTAGCCAGTTTATCGGTTTGGTCAGAAGCCTGAAGCAAACGATGGTTTGTGGGCATGTTTCACCTCACTGGTTTGGTCTTTCGCGTTGTGACGTAGGAAAGGTTCGTAGAAGAAATTGTCAGAATTGAGAGAATCCTCTGCAGCATTTTTCAATGTCGAAAAGTCCGTTGCTTGATCTCAGTTGCTGCGAGGTTTGAGTGGCACACGATAGCACACACGGGCAGTGTGCGGAATCGTTTGCTGATTAACTTGGCGCGCGCATTCTGCGCGTGAGTCCACGGACGAGACGCCCGTGCCACTTGGGTTCACGGCGTCCCTGTATCCGTCGCATTCTTCGGCGGTGCGTTCTTCTTCACATACTTGTCATACCAAGCCAGATACCGCTCATATCGATCCTTCACATAGCTCGGACGGGTGATGCCGTGAAACTCATTGGGATAGATCACGAGTTGCGTTTCGATTCCTAAGCTTCGTAGCGCCTGATACATCTGCTGGCCGCCCTGCACGGGGACGTTGAAATCGCGTTCGCCGCCGAGGAATAGCGTCGGCGTCTTGATGCGATCGGCGTGCAGGAAGGGATAAGAAATCTTCACGTAGGTTTCCCAGGCTTTGGGATTCCAAGGTGGGCCAATCTCATAGTCGTATTGAATGATGTATTGGTCGGTGCCGTAGAAGGCGACGGTGAAGGCGGTGCCGGCGCCGCTGGTCGCGCCTTTAAAGCGCGTGTCGGTGGCGATCATGTAGTCGGTGAGAATGCCGCCGTAGCTCCAACCGCCGACTCCCATGCGGTCCGCGTCGGAGACGCCCATTTCGATCACGTGATTGACGCCGGCTTCTAAATCCTGAACTTCGTAGTTCCCCCAGTCGGCAAAGATCGCGCGCGAATATTTCTGGCCGCGCCCGGCGCTGCCACGATAGTTCACGGCGAGCACGGCGTAACCGTTCGCCGCGAAGACCTGGCGCTCGATGCTGAACGAATGCTGGTCTTGTCCGTTCGGCCCGCCGTGAATGCGCAAAAGGAACGGCACCTTTGTTCCTTTCACATAACCAACCGGGTAAGTGAGCAGGCCGTGCACTTCGGTTCCGTCTTTGCTTTTGAAGCTGACCGCTTCCGTCTGGCCCAGTTCCAATTCAGCGAACAACTTATCGTTCTGATGCGTGAGTTGTTCGAACTTCAATTTGTTGCCGGCGAGTTTGGCTGAATAGATTTCGCTGGAATGATTGTCGTCACCGGTAATCGCAACGGCGCACTGTCCGGCGCTGTGGCGCGCGCCGATGGTGACCGCCTTGTCAGTGATCATCGTCGCGCTGCCGCCGGCAATCGGAATGCGCATACCGTAAACGTAGGTGTCGTCGGTGACGGTCGCGAAGATGGCTTTGCCGTCATCGCTCCAGCGCGGGGCCGACACGCCACGATCCAAAGCTTCGCTCGCCGCCAAGCGCGCTGGTGGTTGCGATCCGTCGCTCTGGACAATTTCGAGATGCTCCATGCCGTAAGCGCCGTACTTTTTCTCGTCGCCTTCGAGATAGGCAATCCATTTTCCGTCCGGCGACCATTCGGGCCGCGTGCGGCTCGCGCGATTGTCAGACGTTGTCAAAAGCTTCTCCGTCGCGCCGCCCTTTGCTTCAGCCACGTACAGTTGCGCGGCGGGTTCGCGATCGGGATCGTCGGCATGATTACTCATGAAGGCGATCCACTTGCCGTCTGGCGACCAGGAGATCGATGACTCGTCCCATTTGCCCTTCGTCAAACGATCCAGCTTCTTCGTCGCGATGTCATAGATGTAAACGTAAGTGTGACGGCCTGAAAGCAGATAACCCTGCACGTCCTGTTTGTAGTGATAACGATCGATGACGATGGGTTTCGGTGGTTTTGGTGGAGTGCCGGGCGTGGGCGTCGCGCTTGGATCGGGCGCGTCAGGATCGGGATCGCCAATCAGCACCGCAATGCGCTTCGAATCAGGCGACCACTCGTAGCCTTGCAGACGGCCTTTGAAATCGGTGAGCTGATAAGCTTCGCCACCGCTGCGATCGAGCAACCAAATCTGGCTGCCGCGCACGCCCGGTTTGCCCGATGAGCGGCCAGACGTGAATGAAAGATATTTTCCGTCGGGACTCCAGCGCGGGGCGCCCTCGCTGTCTGAGCTGAAAGTGATCTGCCGATCGTTCTTGCCGTCAAAACTAATCATCCAGATATGCGTGCTGCTCTTGTCTTCCTTCGCATCGATCGTCGAGACGGTGTAAGCGACCGACCCGCCGTCGGGCGAACATTGCGGATCGCCGACGTTGCGAAAGCGCGCGAGGTCATCGAGCCGCAGGGGGTGTCTCGTCGTTTGAGCCGAAAGCGAAAGTGCAAGCGTGAAGCTTGCAGTTAGCAGTGTGACAATTCTGGTTCGTAGCATTTGTCTCCTCCAAATCAGATTTTATACCTTCCCAAATTTCCTACCTTCGTCTCGTCGGAAATCTAATGGCCGCTTTGTGTCAGAATAACCGTCACGACCGGCGCGCTTTTAAAGTGTCGCCAAATTAGGGCTTCGTCCGGCTGCTTTCGACGGCGCGAGTGTGAACGCGATGATTAATCTGGCCAGACCTCAATGAGTTGATCCAGCAGCATAAGAAGTCAATGAACCGAGTAAAGCGATCCCGCGCTCGAAAAGTAG
>CBFHBI010000528.1:0-3280 GCA_965653755.1 uncultured Blastocatellia bacterium | reverse complement strand
GCGCCAACCACGCCGCCGGCGGGGCCGGACAAAATCGTGCGCACCGGTTCGCGCGCTGCGACCTGGGCCGAGATGCTGCCGCCCGACGATTGCATCACGCGAAGTTTGGTTCGCACGCCTCCGGCGGGCTGGTGCGCGCTGTCCTGCTGCACGCCGGAGGCGTGCGTACCGAGGCGATTTAAATATCGTCCCATCAAAGGCTGCAGATACGCATTGACGACCACCGTCGAGGTGCGTTCGTATTCACGGTACTCGGGCAGAATTTGATGAGAAATCGAAATCGGCAATCCGAGTTTGTGCAAGGCCTGAGCGATTTGCTGCTCGTGGTCCGGATGCAGAAAGGAGAAGAGCAGTGAGATGGCGATTGATTCGCATTGACCGTCGCGGATTGTCTTGACCAATCTCTTAATGTCCGCGGGCAGCAGCGACTTGATAACTTCGCCCGACGCCGTTACCCGCTCGGCAACTCCGAATCGCAAGTTGCTCGCGACCAGTGGCGGTGGCTTGATCGCGTCGAGATTATAAAGTTCGGGCCGCGCCTGTCGCCCAATCTCAATCACATCTTCGAATCCCGTCGTGGTTATCAAAGCGGTACGCGCGCCGCGGCGTTGCAGCAGCGCGTTGGTGCCGACCGTGGTCCCGTGAATGATTTCAATGGTTACTGTCGATTCAGATTCGGCGATGATGCGCGCCAGGCCTAAAGCGATCGCGCGTGAAGGATCGTCGGGTGTCGAAGGGACTTTGAAGACCCGCAACTCGGATACATCTTGATAGACAAAATCAGTGAACGTTCCGCCGGTATCGATGCCGACGCGTGTCAAGCTTTTCGGTTGCGCGGTTTGTTTGGTTGTGCGTTTAGCCAAGGGTGCGTTTATGAAAGCGCCACTATAGACACTGCCGAAATCGTTGACAAGAACTACTCCGAACTATATAAGCGCTCAAGCCATCCGATCAGATTGGAGAACATAATGAAGAACCTGCGTCCACATCCAGGTGTGATTGCGTTTGCTCTGCTGATTGCCGTCGTGCTTGGCTGCAAGGCAACGACGTCAACATCCAGCAGCAGTTCCGGCACGAACAGCGGCGCACCCAGAAACACGAACAGCAGCGCGAGCACGACTTCGCGAACCACCACCGCGCCGGCGCCGGACATCGCGGGCAAGTACAACGTCAGCGGCGGTAATCAAGAAGGGGCCGCATACAAAGGGACCCTCGAGGTGATCACGCGTGGCGACGTTTATCAGTTCAAGTGGAACTCAGGAGGGCAATACGACGGCATCGGAATTCAAAATGGAAACATCGTTGCGGTGGCTTTTGCGAACGGTGCTGACGGCAAAGGTTGCGGCGTCGTTGACTACGACATTGGCGGCGACGGTTCCTTGAGCGGCAAGTGGGGCTATTGGGGCACGAACGACGCCGGAAGCGAATCGGCCACACGAACCAACGGCTCCGGGTTAGCCGGCGAATACGAGGCGACGGGCAAGAATCCCGACGGCAAGCAATACAAAGTGACATTGACTGTCGAGCCCGCGGGCAACCTCTATCACTTCGCCTGGAGCAACAATACGGACGGCGTCGGCATCAAGCGCGGCGACAACATCGCAGTCGGTATCGGCGGCCGGCGCTGCGGCTTTGTCATGTATCAGGTGCAATCAGACGGCACGCTCGATGGAATTTGGGGCGGCGGCGGCAGCGATAAGACGGGGACCGAGAAGGCGACGAAGTTGTAGAGTCAGTACCGCCTGAGCTTATGACATTGTTCGACGCGTAGCGTCGGAGTGACTTTAGCGCCTTTCAAGGCCGGGTTTGCGAAAGAAGAAAATGCGTCGCTTAGCGACGACTGAACTGATGCTGGTTCGCTCCATTAGTCACGCGTCGCTAAAGCGACGCGGGATTCATTTGACTTTCCGTGCCCGGCCTTGAAAGGCCGGGCTAAAGTCACTGCGACGCTACGCGCCGCACATTGACCAGCAGCCGCTGTCATTCGATCGTCGCGCAGCATCGAGCACTAGCTGCGTACGATGTCCATCTTCAAATGTCGCTGCGCCATCGACGGTGGTGCGGCCTGCGCGTAATGCATCGACGATCTTTTGGGAGAACGTGGTGAAGCCGCGGGCCCAGCCGTTGTCGCTCATTCCCGGCGCCAGTTCGCCGCCGTCGATTTCAATTTTGTGCCATTCACCAACTCCGACGTCGGCACGCCAAAGCTCTCCGTCTCCTTCAACTCGCAAAGCGCCACGCTCGCCGAAAACTTCGAGGCGATGGAGCGGCTCTCCGGCTTCGACCAGCGAAATCGAAACGTTAGCAGTAGCGCCGTCAGTCAGTTCCGAGTCATTGAAGCGAAGAAGCAGATTCGCTTCGTCGTCGCTGGTGACTGGTCGCGACACTCCCTCATGATCTTTTCGCTCGCGAATGTGGGTCGCGAGACGGCACATGACTGAATGAACTTCCGTCGCGAGCATCCAACGAAAGCCATCGACAATGTGCGAGCCGATCGCGCCCAGCGCACCGCCGCCCTGCTTTTCGTCAGACCACCAATTCCACGGACGATTCACATCGGCGCGCGAGTCCGCGCGGAAGATCACGCTGGCATGTTTGATTCTGCCGAGGTCACCGCGCCGAAGCATCTCGCGCATTTGCAGACGCCCCGGAAGGAATCGCAACTCATGATCGATCAGCGCGAGTGCATTTTTCTCTTTCGCTCGATCAGTCATGCGCTGAGCTTCATCGGCATTCATCGCCATCGGCTTTTCACAGAGAACGGCTTTACCCTGATCGAGAGCGGTCAGCGTCATTTCGCAGTGCGTGACCACCGGTGTGACGATGCTGATTAGATCGACATCATCGCGCGTGACGACCCCTCGCCAATCGTCTTCTAAGTGCGGAATTTTGAATGCGCGCGCGACTTCTTCAGCGTGCTCGCGGTGTCCGCTGGCGATTGCGACTACTTTCGCGCCACCACAGTTCACGAATCCGGGAATTTGTGTCGAACGCGCAAAGCCCGCGCCGATTATCCCAATGCGAATCTGATTCTGACTCATCGCAGATTTACTGGATTCTGGCATTGTCGAACCTTGGCATGTTCTTACATGAAGTCGACGTTTGCCAACCTCGTTCGTAGCCTGGCAACGACTAGTATACGTTGAGTGAAGCCGTGAGATGCTCAGCGCGCCACGTCTGTGACGCGCTGAACTATCGCTACGTTAGAAAGTTACGCCGGCTTGCACTTGAAATGCTCGCGGCGTGACGAAGAGAGTGCCGCTGAATGTTGACTCGAAGA
>CBFHBI010000527.1:0-3284 GCA_965653755.1 uncultured Blastocatellia bacterium | reverse complement strand
CTGGTTACCGTGGCGGACGTTCGGTCCGGTCTCACTGTTCAAGAAATTCAACACGGAATTAATTTGCGCATCAGTCAGGCCACGAGTGGTTGGGTTCTTCAGCGATTGCGCGAAGACGTTGGTTCCAGAACACGCCACCCTCGCGCCGGTTTGCACATTGCCGGGCCCGTTAATCTCGGTGGCACTGTTCGTAGTGCAAACGTTGGTTGAAGTCAAATACGCCGGCGAGCTGAAAATTGCCAAACCGGGAAAGTTGCGCCGCACCTCGTCATAGTTGAAAAAGAAGAACGCTTTGTCTTTCGCGATTGGCCCACCGATGTCGCCGCCGAATGTGTAGCGTGTGTCCGGCGCCTTATAACCATTTCGCGTTAAGGTCCCGCTGGCAGGATCGAACGAAGTGATAAAGCCCAGCGGATTGCGCGCGCCCAGACGGTTGTCGCGATCGAAGAAGAACGCATCGCCATGGAACTGGTTGGTGCCGCTCTTGGTGACGGCGTTGGTGACGCCGCCGGCCGCGCGGCCATACTCCGCCGAATAGTTCGAGGTGTTGACCTGGAACTCGCGGATAGCTCGCTGGCTGACTACATAATTAATGCGGGTGCGGCCGCGTTCTTCCGAAAAGAACGCCTGGTTGTTGTCGCCGCCATCTACCATGTTGTTATTCAGCAGACCCGAAATTCCGCGGAAGCTGATCAACCCGAAGTTCGCGTCGGGAACTGTGCCTGGAGTCAGCAACGCAAAGTTAGACCATCGCGCGCCATTGATTGGCAGGTCGCGGATCATATTTTGATTGACGTTGCTGGTGAAGTCCTGCTGCGTCGTGTTGATAACCGGCGCTTCGGCAGTTACTTCAACCGTGCCGCCCACAGCTTGAATTGTCAGTCCGACTTCGAGCGTGGTTTCGCGCCCGACTTCGACGACGGACTTGGCTGTGTAAGGCGCAAACCCCGTACCGTTCACGGTAACTGTGTAGTCACCCGGCTGAAGATTTGCGACTTTGAACTGACCGTTGTCGTCAGTCGTAGCCGTTTCTGCTTTGCCTGTCCCAGTGTTCGTTACGGTGACAGTCGCACCAGTCACAACTTTCTTGCTTGGATCGCTTACGGTGCCGCCAATAGCGCCCGTCACGGTTGACTGCGCTAGCGCGACCGCGCAAAACGCGAAGAGGAGCAAAGGGATAAAACATACTCTCAGAAATTTACTCATAACAGGAGAACTCCTTAAGGAAATCAGTATCGTTGAGAACTTGCAGCGCGCGATCCGTCGCGCGCCGATTTTTCTGAAATTGCCGAAAACTTTTTGGACTGCTTCTGACGAAGGGTTGTCTGCGAAAATTTACAGAACGCGGTTTCTATCATGATGAGCGTTAACTGCGCAAGCATAAATCAGTACTAGCCGGTTATTCTTTTTGCGATCTTACGCCAGTTGAATCCCGCAAAGATGCGTCCGTTTCGAGGCTTAACAAATGCGGTTTTTTCGCAAGAATTGTGCCTCAAAGCTGCGATAAATAAGGCTGCTTTAACGCACAGCGTTTGCACGCTTTTACGATGAGCGCAACCTCTGAGAGTGTCGGTGCGCACGAGATTTTGGATAATCTATGAAAATCGCAATCGAGACTCGCGAACCCATTATTTGGCTTTATCAATCGGATCAGCAAAGCGTTGTTCCGGCACACAAAATCCTGAAGCAATCAAATGCGCTCACAGATGATCGCGATGCCTTGCCCGCCGCCAATGCAAGCGGTCGCTAGACCGTAGCGGCCATTCCGTCGCCGCAACTCGAGCAAGAGCGTCAGCACCAATCGCGTCCCTGTAGCCGCCAGCGGATGACCGAGCGCGATCGCGCCGCCATTGACATTCGTCTTGTCTCGATCCAAACCAAGCTCCTGTTCGACCGCCAGGTACTGCGCGGCAAACGCTTCGTTAATTTCAAACAGATCCATGTCGGATAATTTGAGCCCGGCTTTTTCCAATGCTTGCAATGAAGCGGGCACGGGACCAATGCCCATGATTTCCGGCTCGACGCCCACGTAGGCCCAACTGACGATGCGGCCGAGTGGTTGCAGGTTCTTCGATTTCACAAACTCTTCGTCTGCAATCACCAGCGCGGCCGCGCCGTCAACAATTCCGGAAGCGTTGCCGGCAGTCACGAAACCATCTTTGCTGAATGCGGGTTTCAGTTTCGCCAGTCCTTCCAGAGTTGTTTCCGGCCGCAGGTGATCGTCGCGATCGAAAATGTCGCGGCCTTTGCGGTTCTTGATTTCGACCGGCGCGATCTCTTCCGCGAAGACGCCGGCGTCGAGGGCGCGCTTCGCTGCTTGCTGCGATCGCAGCGCGTATTCATCCTGCAGGTCGCGCCCGATCTCGAATTTGCGCGCGAGGTTCTCGGCCGTTCCCGCCATCGGCGTGTTGCAGTAGGTATCGAGCAACGCGACCATCAAACTGTCTTCCAGTTTGCCTTGGCCCAATCCGAAACCCGAACGCGCGCCGCGAATCACATGCGGCGCCTGCGACATCGATTCCATGCCGCCGACCAGACACGCGCGCGCTTCGCCGAGTTGAATCATCTGCGCGCCGGAAACGATCGATTGAATACCGCTGCCGCAGAGGCGATTAACCGTCAGCGCCGGGCGATCAAATGGAATACCTGCTTTCAGCGCGACATGACGCGCGCCGTAAATCGCATCTCCGGAAGTCTGCAGCGCATTCCCGATAATCGTGTGGTCGATCTCCTCGGGCGCCACGCCCGTCGTTTCCAGCGCCGCGCGCGCGGCGACCGCGCCCAAATCAATCGCTGAAATATCTTTCAACGCACCGACGTACTCGCCCATCGGCGTCCGCTTACCACCTAAAATGAACACATCACGAGACATGGATTACGAAAGCCTTTCTATAGATGCGAATTTGAGCTTAGTCAGAAACGAAGAAGGCTAACAGACGGTAAGATACACGGTCAATTGATGCTACTTTGCGCTCAATAGAACCACATGCTATGTTCTGCCGGTCTTGCCGAACATCCGCTAGACCCGTCACGGCTCGATTCAGATACAACAGAGATTTATTAAGGAGTTTGCCCATGATAGTTCATTCGATCTCGCGGTATGCGTATGCGGCGATGTTGCTGATTACGCCGCTAGTGCCGACTGGGCTCTGCCACGCGCAGGGCTTAGGTCCGTACGATCGAGACAATGCCCGCGCCATGCTGTCAATGGCGAAGGATGATCTGAAAGCCAATTACTATGACCGTGAGTTTCGCGGAATGAACGTTGACGATCGGTTCAAACA
>CBFHBI010000526.1:0-3297 GCA_965653755.1 uncultured Blastocatellia bacterium | reverse complement strand
AGATCGTCTGTTGAAATCGCGCGCGCGCGTCAATGTTTTTGAAAGGCCCGATAAAAGTCGAGGTGAATCCGGGACACTTTGCGCCGCTAAATCCCAAAGCTGCCAAATTCTCAGTCAGGTCTGCCTGGTACGCAGTTCCGGAAACATTTGGCAGCAATCCCGAGCGCGCTTCCTTCTGAAAGCCGCGCGCCTCGGTCTCGCGTTCCTTGGCCAGCAGCGTCGCGAGGTTGTTATCGATGGCCAAAGCGATCGCCTGTTCCAAACTGAGGCTTGAAACTGCTGCGCTGGTTTTCGCAGCGCCCGGAACTTGTTGCGCGCTGGTAATCGGCGACGAAGGCATCGGCTGTCGTGTCGTCGGCGATGTGCTCGTGCGGCTCTCAGGTGTTTGCGTCTGCTGTTGGTCGGGTTGTCGCGTGCGCGTGAGTTGTGCCTTCGCATTGCGACCGTCGATTAAGATCACAGCCAGTGCTAAGACGATAGCCGCGACCCGGAAAACATCCGAGCGTCGAGTTTGCGTGCATCTGCCTAATTTGAAATCGTCAGTGCGGAAAGAGTTAAGCCGATTCAGTTTCTCGCTGACTTTCAACGTCGTTCTAATGGTTAGCCTCCGCGAGGCTGTACCTGTTTTGTGTCAGAGGTCGCCCGACAGTAGCGTCGGGTGCAGCATTACCGGTCAGCCGAATAATCTTCTGGCTGCAAAAAAGCAAAGACTGCGCCAGATAAAAAGGGGGTTAGTTCTGGAGGGGATGTGAGTAGTTTACTGGCAGCGGTCTAAATCATCAATTCGCACACGAGCATCTCCATCTGCATGCGCGGCGTGGCTTTGGATGTTTTGATGGCCAGGTCGGTGTCGGCGATGCGTTGAATCATCTGCGAAAGCGCGCGCGAGTCGATGCGATTCAGCATTGCCAGGTAATCGCGTTGCTTGAATTGAGGCACCCGGACTTCGCTGAAGATTTCGCCCGACGACGCGCCGCGCCCGAGCATCTCCTTTGCCAGCGCCAGGCGCCGGAAGCTGGCGGCGATAATTCCCGTCAGCAGCACCGGCTCAACGCCGTCGTCGAGAAAGTTGCGCAAGACCTGCAGCGCCTTGCGCCGGTTGCGCGAGACGATGCTGTCGGTGAGGTCCCAGTTCATGTGCTCGCGCGATCGACGGACTAATTGATCGACCAGGTCGACGGTGATTCGGCGCGAAGGCATGGCGGCCGCCACGAGTTTGTTGAGTTCGTTCGTCAACGTCAAAAGGTCGCTGGCCACCAACTCGGTCAATCGGCTAATTGCTATTTGATCGATTTCGGTGTCGAGAGACTTCAGATGTGTCCTGATCCACGCGGGCAGATCTTTTGTTTGCAGTGGCGAGAATTCATAAGCTGCGCCGGCGAGTAATTTCTTGCCAAACTTCTTTCGTTTATCGATATCGTCGCCGACGAATAGGACGACCGAGGTTTCGACCGGACGATTGAGATATTCAAGCAGGATCTCTTCGTCCGCTTCTTTAAGTTTGGCGAATTTTTCCAGGCGAATGACGCGACGCGCCGACATCATCGGAAGTTGCTCAGCCGCGGCAATCGCATCGCGCACGTCGTCGGTCAGGAGATTGAAAGACGAGTCGTTGAATTCACGGAGCAACGTTCCGGTGAGCGCCGCGTCGGTGATCGCCGCAATCGCCTGATCACGCAGATAGGTTTCGCTGCCGAAAAGAAAATAGACAGGTTCGATCTGCCCTTTCTTCAGCGATTGTTCCAGGTCTTTGCGCGTGCGCGTCGGCATTGAGTCAGAACCGCCTGCGGTAGCGGGTGGTTAACCTTCGTCAAGAGTTCTACCACGAACAACCGCCCGCTACCGCAGGCGGTTCTGACTACTTGTTCTTAACCCCAAATCCATTAATCAACGTCGATACGATCGACTCGGCAAAGCTGCGCGCGATGCGCATGATAGCGGGGTCTTCTTCATTAAAGAAATTGCGCGGATCGTTAGCGAATTCGTACTCACCCCGGAAGATGAAATTCTGGTTGTCGTAGAGCACGCGGTTGTCGTGCTGGTCGCGCACCGTCACTGCCGCCGTTATCTGCACTTCAAAGACCCGCGCGCGGCCTTTGTCGTCCAACAGCACGCCGCCGAAGCTGAACTGCTTTACCACACCGTCGATGACCGCATCCGCGCCTTCACGATCACTCTGCACCTTTATGCCGTGGCCGCGATGAATCAATTCATCCATCACCGCTTTGGTGAAGCGGCTCTCTACTTTGTAACGCAGCGCGGTGTTCTGAAACGGCGGCACCGCGACCGTTTTGATATAGTCGGGCAGTTCGCTTTTGCTCACCGGCTTATAGCATTCGGTGTAACCTGAAACGAAAAACAGCGTAATAACGATTAGTAATCCGCGAACGGTTTTCATATTGCGACCTTGACCAGAAAGATTGTTGATAATACGTCAGGCGTCGTGCTATACGAAAGCCGCTGACGTTCGGAGGAGAATCGCAATGACCGCACCCATCCCGATCGGCCCGACGCTGAATGAAATCGGTCAGATCTTCGTCAACGTCAAAGACCTCGACCGCGCCATCGCGTTTTATCGAGACACTCTGGGCATGACGTTTCTGTTTCAGGCGCCGCCGAACATGGCGTTCTTCGATTGTGGGGGAGTACGCCTCATGCTCGGGATTGCCGATCGGCCCGACCTCGATCATCCCGCGTCGATCATTTACTACAAGGTTGACGACATCGAACGCGTGTACGAAGTCTTCAAAGCGCGCGGGGTGGAATTCGTCGTCAAGCCGCATCTGGTGGCGCCCATGCCGACTTACGACCTGTGGCTCGCTGATTTCAAAGATTCAGAAGGCAATTACCTCGCGCTGATGAGTGAAGTGCCGCGCCAAGTCGCGTGATTGAACGATGCCGCCGAACCTTCATGAGATCGTCGCGCATCTCAAACGCTTTTACGGCAAGCCAAAGTCACCAATCACAACCGATCCTTTCGAGCTGATGCTTTGGGAGAACGTCGCGTACCTCGTCAGCGACGAACGGCGCGCGGAAGCGTTCACGCTGTTGCGCAAAACCGTCGGTACCAAACCGCACCAGATTCTCGCTGCGAAGCACGAAGCCCTGCTGCGCGTGGCCACGCTCGGCGGCATGCAGCCCGAAAAACGCGCGGCCCGGCTGCGCGAGATGGCCCTGATTGCGATCAATGAATTAGACGGCAACGTCAGTTCGGCTTTGAAGTTGCCGTTTCAGAATGCAAAAGAGGCTTTGCAGAAATTCCGCGGCATCGGCGAACCCAGCGCCGATAGGATTCTG
>CBFHBI010000525.1:0-3305 GCA_965653755.1 uncultured Blastocatellia bacterium | reverse complement strand
ACTTTTGACCGGGTGCAGCCATCCAAGCGGCACAAGAGCGGTTACGCGCTCCGCTTTCCCCGCATCGTGCGGCTGCGGCCCGACAAGAGCGCGGATGAGATCGACACGCTGGACACGGTGCGAAAACTCGCGAGTTGATGAAGCGGAGTTCCTCGTCTCGTCGCGCAAGTTCTCGATTTGGCCAAAACCGGACCGCTCAAATATTATCGTGAGCAAATTGCTGAGACTGCGGGCGAGGACGCCCGCGCTCCCGGCACAGAGATAGCTGAATGAATCTACGTAAACTAATTTTCGCGGCTCCAGTCGCTGCGCTCTCCCTTATTTTTGTCGCGGCGCAGACGCCGCGCCGGCCGGCAACGTCCGGGCCCGCGGGTCCGAGGCCGAGCCCGACTCCAACTCCGGCAGCTGCTGCTCCGGCGCCGACGCCAATTGCCGATCCGGCATCTCCGCGACTTGCCACGATCGGCGACACCACAATCTCGGCTTCGGACATTGAAGCGGATGTGAGCGCCGCAGTCATGCGCGATCCCGATCCTTATTTACATGACTACTATGCCGACGAGTCGAAAGCGATCAGAGAGGCTCGCGAGCGGGCACTCGATGCGCGTGTCGCTTCGATGTTGGTTGCCGCCGAAGCGAAGAAGCGAAACAAGTCTGTGGATGACCTCATCGAAGCGGAGATTAATTCAAAGGTGGCGCCGCCGACGGAACCGGAGATTCGCGCTGCTTACGACGCCAACCGCGATCAAGTCGGAGGCGCTGACCTGGATTCTGTCCGATCAGATCTGATTAATTATCTTCGCAATCAGCAGAAACAGAAGCTCTACGGCGCGCTGGTAAATCGCTTGAAAATGACGAATGCGGTCAGCAAGAGCGGCGACGTGAATGCTCCGAACCTGGCGCCGGGGACCGTGCTCGCGTCGGTTAACGGCGAACCCTTGCGCGTGGAAGCGATCAACGAACGTATGAAGGCGTACGTTTACAAAATGCAAATGCGGATTTATACGATTCGCAAAGACATACTCGACCTGCGTATTAACGATTTATTGATTGTGGCCGAAGCCAATAAGCGAAAGATTGGACCCGAAGAGATTGTTCGGACGGAGGTCACCGACAAAATCAAGACGCCTACTGACGCGGAAGTCTCGAAATTCTACGAAGAGAACAAAGCCAACATCAAATCAGACCTGGCCAGTGTGCGCGCGCAGATCGTCAGTTATTTGCAGCAGCAGCAACAGGCAGAATTAGAAGTTGCGCTGGCAAATAAGCTACGCACCACCGGCAACTTGAAAATATTTCTAAAAGAGCCCGAGCCGCCCGTGATGAATATAAGCCTCGGCGTCGGGGCGTCGCGCGGCGACGTGAACTCACCGGTGACCGTGGTGGAATTCACAGACTTTCAATGCTCGGCGTGCGGCGGCATGTACCCAATCGTCGAAGAGGTGTTGAAGTCGTACGGTCCGCGCGTGCATTTCGTGATGCGAAATTTCCCTTTGACCACGGTTCACCCGAACGCCTACAACGCAGCACAAGCTGCCGAAGCTGCGAAGGCGCAGGGAAAATTCTGGGAGTACATCGACCTGCTTTTCAAGAACCAGACGACGTTGGATCGCGATTCATTGAAAAAGTTCGCGACGCAGGTCGGTCTCGATCGAAAACAATTCGACGCCGATTTCGATTCAGGCAAGTACGAACCGGTCGTTCGTCACGACATGGACGATGGCGAACTTTATGGAGTAGATGTAACGCCGACCTTCTACATCAACGGTGTGATTCTCACTGAATACTCCGGTGAAGGTCTGCGGGCAGCAATCGAGAAGGCGTTTGCCCGTGCGGGGAAGAAGTAAGACGCAGCCCGGAGGCTTTGCCTCAAAAAGTCCTGGCGCGGCTTGTTGATGAGGTCAGTACCACCTGCGTTAGCAGGTGAGTTAAAGCGGATCTCAACAGAAATGGCGCGTGTTTGACCCATCCGCTCACGCGGATGGTACTGACTTCAAAATAGCTTTAGACACCAGAAACGGAGTGATCAAAATGAATCACAAACTAGCTCTTTCGCTTTTTTTCGCGTTGCTTGTCGGTCTGAATTGCTTTGCTGTATCAGCGCAACGGTTGGGCGGATATAAAGAGATTGATAAAGCAGACGAAGGCGCGACGGCGGCAGCAGAATTTGCAGTGAAAGCTGAGTCCGAGAAAAAAGAGATGACTTATAAGCTCGTCGCTGTCGAGCACGCCGAGAGCCAGGTAGTTGCGGGCATCAATTACCGGCTGTGCCTGAAAGTTGGTTACCACAAACAGGACGACGATGTAGATACGACGGAACTCGTGCGCGTCGTCGTGTACCGCGATTTGCAGAATGAATATTCGTTGACCAGTTGGACGGAAGAAGAGTGCGCTAAGGACGACGGAGATTAGCCGATTCGCTAGGCGCCTGATTTCCGCAGCATTTCTTCGATGGTTCTATCGAGGGCGATCTTCCACGCGCCGTCCTCTTTCACGAAATACATCGTGTCCCAGCGGTTCGCCTCTTCGTTGTGAAGTTCGAGCGTAGCGTTGTTGCCGTCAATCTTCTCGTTTCGCATTTCCGGCATCTTGTCGATCTTCGTCGAAGGGTTCTGTAGCTGGCCCTCGATAACTTTGTCCACGGTGCTGCCTTGCTCTTTCGCCGAAACTTCCATCATCGCGAGCGAAGTCTTTGACAGCGTCTGCTTCATCGCCGGGATGTCTTTTTTCTGCTGCGCTGCAAAATAAGTCTTGAAAGTTGCGCTGGGCGATCCGGATGGTTTGCAGCCGGCGAGCGCAAGCAGACAGATTGTAAGAATCAGTAGAGTCTTAGTTCGCATATTTTTCTATGAGAAAAATTCAATTTCGCGGTTCGCGTTTAAGTTTTGAACTTTGCGCCCTCCCTCAGGGCCGGGTTACTGCCCCGCATAGTGGCGACGGTTAATAGTTATGGCGACGCTTTCTTGTGCTGCAGGATGTTGCAAGTGTCCTCGGCATTCGTTGGATCGATGGCGACGTTGCCTTCATCGATGTGCTGAATGATGCCGTCTTTGTCGATCACAAACGTGGCGCGATTTCCAAAGCCCTGCTCTTCGTTGAAGATTCCATAGTCTTTGACGACGGTTCGTTTGAAATCACTCAAGAGCGGAAAAGTGATTCCATTCTTTGTGGCAAATTCTTTGTTCGCGGGAACGCTGTCAACGCTAATGCCGAAGACTTGCGTGTCGTTAGCTTCGAGTTTGGCGATATCAGCCTGATACGCCTTCATTTCTTTCGTTCAACCACCGGTGAAGGCCAGCACATAA
>CBFHBI010000524.1:0-3312 GCA_965653755.1 uncultured Blastocatellia bacterium | reverse complement strand
CACATCCGCTGGTGTTGATAAAGACTCCGGGCCACACACGCGCTCGACCTGCCCACCTTTCGCGTCGACCCTAAACAAGCTTGAGAGGTTGGTATCGAGAACATAGATCTCGCCGCGGCGCCCCACGAACACCTTGTCTGGGAAAGAAAACGGCGCCGGCGAGTTCAGCACACTTGAGCGGAGATGGGCGGCGGGCTGGGCGAAGGTGGGGAGGGCGACGATGATCAAAACCAAGATCGCCCAGGCATCACGCATTGCGGCCTCGCGTTTCGCCGATCGATGCAGCTTAAGAGGGGGAACCATGATTCTAGCCCTCGATTGTTTGTTCAGTTCTTCAGGGGCACCGGCAATAGTTTTGAATTACCCTGGGATTGCCCTTGCCGGCATAAGCGTCATTTTTGAGTCGGGCGAGGGTAATCCGTTTCGTAGAACTTGTCAACCATTTTTTGACAGACAGTGGATTACCGTGCCTAGAAACATACGTGGCAGAGCCTTCGGATGATTCGGTGCGGCTATTGAATCCTGGGATCGGGTTCGTGTCTGGTTTCGCCTGATACCAAATCGATTGCATGACTCAGCACCGGCTTGATCACTTCGAAATTCTCGCGCACCGCTTTCGGAGAGCCGGGGAGATTGATAATCAGTGTTTTCGATCGAATGCCGCTGACGCCGCGCGAGATCATCGCCAATGGGGTCTGCTTCAAAGTCTCGATGCGCATGGCTTCAGAAAGACCGGAGGCGGCGCGTTCGATGACTTGAAGAGTCGCTTCGGGCGTGTTGTCGCGTGGGCCGAAGCCCGTGCCGCCGGTCGTGATGATCAGGTTTACATGTTTGAGGTCGGCGTAAGCGCGCAGCTTGTGCGCGAGCGGCTCGAGATCGTCGTTAACGATGTCTTTGGCGATAATCTTCGCGCCGAGTCCGGTCAGCAACTCGACTAAGAGTTCGCCGGATTTGTCTTCGCGCTCGCCGCGCGAACAGGCGTCGCTGACGGTAATGATGACGACGTGGATTTGAGTCGGCATTTTCAGTCAGTACCATATGCGTAAGCAGATGGAACAAACATTGATCCTCAAGCAGTGCTTTAACCCACCTGCTGACGCACGTGGTACTGACTTCATCGCGCCGATGCGCTCGCCGCGTGCAGTTCCTGAAGCGGATGAACGGTAATCGATTTGTTTTCGAAGCGCTATGCCAGTGCCTCGACCAACGCTTGCGCGCCGGTCATCGTGGTCACGCAGGGCACGTTGCCTTGCAGCGCGGCGCGGCGGATTGCTTGTTCGTCGTAGTGCGAGGCGCGCCCGAGCGGCGTGTTGATTACGAGCGCTATGTCGCCTTGCTTAATGAAGTCCGCGACGTTCGGCCGGCCTTCGTTAACTTTGAAGACGGTCTCGCATTCAAGGCCGACTTCGCGCAGACGTCCCGCCGTTCCTATCGTCGCCATCAAATTAAACCCCAGACGCGATAAACGCCGAGCCAGGATCACCGCCGGTCCTTTGTCAGCATCCTTCACGCTGATGAAGGCAGTGCCGCTGTTCGGCAAATCAAGGCCGGCAGCGGTCATCGCTTTTGCGTAAGCTTCGCCGAAAGTTTCACCGATGCCCATCACTTCGCCGGTTGAATGCATCTCCGGACTCAAGACCGGATCGACCCCGGGAAATTTTCGAAACGGAAATACCGGCGATTTGATGTAAAAGCGATCGACGGTCAGATCGTCCGGCAAAGCAAAATCTTTCAAAGGCTGCCCCGCCATGACGAGCGCCGCAATTCGCGCCAGCGGAACACCCGTCGCTTTGGAAACGAACGGCACGGTGCGCGAGGCACGCGGATTAACCTCGAGCACGTAAACGCGATCGTCCTTGATTGCGAACTGAATATTCATTAGACCTTTGACGGTGAGGGCCGATGCCAGCCGGCGCGTGTAGTGACGCATCGTTTCAAGATGCTCTTCAGCGATGCGCACCGGCGGCAAGACGCACGATGAGTCGCCGGAGTGAATGCCGGCTTCTTCGATGTGCTCCTGGATGCCCGCGATGACGCACGTGGTTTCGTCGGCGAGCGCATCAACGTCGAACTCGGCTGCCTGCTCGAGAAATTTATCGATCAAGACAGGACGTGCGTTTGAAAAATCGAAGTTCCCCTCTCGTAAAGAGCAAGGTGTTGTGTGCGATTCGCGGCTTCACGTGCGCCGTCGATCGATGTGGCGCTGCCGTTCTCGGGTTGGGGAATTCCGAGTTCATTCAGCAGGGCACCAAAGCGTTTGCGATCTTCCGCCAGGTCGATTGAGTCAGGTGACGTGCCGATGATAGGCACGCCGGCGTCGTGCAGCGGCATCGCCAGATTGAGCGGCGTCTGGCCGCCGAATTGAACGATGACGCCGGTTGGCTTCTCGACATCGACGATGTTCATTACGTCTTCGAAGGTGAGCGGCTCGAAATACAATCGGTCGGAAGTGTCATAGTCGGTCGAAACGGTTTCGGGATTACAGTTGACCATGATCGTTTCGTAGCCGGCCTCGTGCAGCGCGAACGATGCATGACAGCAGCAGTAGTCGAATTCGATCCCTTGGCCGATGCGATTCGGGCCCGAGCCAAGGATCATGATCTTCTTTCGATCGGTCGGTTGCGCCTCATCTTCCTGCTCGTAAGTTGAATAAAGATAAGGCGTGAAGGATTCGAACTCGGCGCCGCACGTGTCCACGCGTTTGTAAACGGGAATCAGGCCGAGAGACTTGCGATAGGCGCGGACCTCGTCTTCGCTACGATTCGTGAGATAAGTCAAGCGCCGATCGGAGAGGGCCGTTTCTTTGAAGGCACGGAGAAGATCGAGAGGGATCTGTTCCAGCGCAGTGTCAGAACCGGGAGCGGTAGCGACCGGATCATGTGATCGCGCGGTGTCAATTGATCCGGTCGCTACCGCTCCCGGTTCTGACACGATCGCTTCGATCTCGCGCTGGATCTCCATGACCTGTTCCAATTGATCGAGGAACCAGCGATCAATTTTTGACAAGCGGTAGATTTCATCAATCGGCCAGCCGTGCTCGAGCGCGTAAGTGAGGTAAGAAAATCTTTGCGAGTTTGGACGGGCCAGCTTGCGTTGCAGTTCATCATTCGGAACGTTTTCCAGACGCAGCGGCTTCACGGCTTCCAGCGATCGCAGTCCTTTGAATAATGACTCCTTGAAAGTGCGGCCGATCGCCATGACTTCGCCGACGGATTTCATCTGGGTGCCGAGCACGTCTTCGGCTTCGCGAAACTTTTCGAAATTCCATTTTGGGATCTTCGTTACGACGTAATCGATAGTTGGCTCGAAGGA
>CBFHBI010000523.1:0-3316 GCA_965653755.1 uncultured Blastocatellia bacterium | reverse complement strand
ATAACGCAAGTATGACTGGAGCGCAAGCGTCCCCGCTTGCATCCTTCGAAAAGGGCAACCGGGAGGCTTGCGCTCCAGTCGTTTGGAGACTCCCATGGATTAACGGTTTCAGCCGAAGGGCCTGAAGTCAAATCTCGGTTGGTATGATCGTGGCTACATCCCTCACTTCGACGGCGGCGAGGTTTCGCAGTTCCTAACTTTCCGACTCTTTGATTCACTGCCGCAGTCTGTAATTAAGAAGTGGCGCGAGGAAACTGCACGTCTCGGCGAGGACGGAAAAATACTACTGCGGAAAAAAGTGGAAGCCTACCTCGACAGCGGCCACGGCCATTGCTTTTTGCAAGACCCTCGTATCGCCAGGCTAGTTGAAGATAGTCTGCTCTTCCATCAGGAGAAGAAGGACAAGTTGTCAGCATGGGTGATAATGCCCAATCACATCCACTTTCTGGCCACACCGCTGGAGAAGATCGAATTACGAGAAATAGCTCATTCAATAAAGTCTTACACCGCGCACGAAGCCAACAAACTTCTAAATCGACGAGGTCAGTTTTGGCAACATGAACCATTCGATCGGTACATTCGGCATCGACGACATTTCGTCAGCGTGATCCGCTACATTGAGGAAAATCCAGTCAAGGCAGGTCTGTGTGCACGTGCTGAGGACTGGACGTTCTCGAGCGCGTACGTCGAATAGATGACTGGTCGCCACGCGATGCGTCGTAACTGACTGGACCGCAAGCGTCGTCGCGTGCGTCGTTCGCAAGGAGCAACCGGGACGGTTGCGCTCCAGTCCGGTCACTTCTTAAACCGATTCGCGAACGCCTGGCGTGCGTCGGTTGGCTTGCCTGATGAGGTTTCGCGTTCGACGACGGTGCGGGCGGCAAATAATTCGCAGTTATTTCTCCCGCCCTTATTCACAATGCGCGCGGTTAGCGGTTTGCGGCATTCGAATCGGGAACCGGGATCGAAGAAGGTGCACATGCGGCAAGTGTGAAGATCGGCTTTGCACTTCGGACATGAACTGTCGAACGCGACCTGACCCTGAACTATCGCGCCGCAGGCCGCGCACTTAACTTTCTCGCCGAACGCCATCATCTTTGGCGACCGCGGGCCTTCACGATCCTTTGTTTGACCCGCCCGCTGACGCAGGCGGTTCTGACTCTGTTCGCGGTCGCGTTCATCATGTTCCTGGTACCCGCGCTGCCGATATTTACGGTCGCTCATCTTCGGTTTCTCCGGGGAGTCGGACTCACAGAAAAGGTCAGTACCATCCGCGTGAGCGGATGGGATCAAGATGTTGCAATGGCTCGCTTTGATTCATTTGCTTACGCAAATGGTACTGACTAAGCACATCATAGGCGAGATTCGCTGAAGTCCAAAATCTTTCAAAATGAAATCGGTGACGCGCCCCGCCAAAGGTGTTAGAATGCGCGCATTATGCGGTTTGATGTCATCATTCTTAGAATTATTTTTACTGGTGTTCTGATCGCCGCCGCAGCCTGGTTGCAGCCGGTATCGGGTAAGCCATACGCTTCGGCCGGGGTGGGCGCGTTCGTGGCCATCTGCATCATTCTCTTTGAACTGCGAATCCGGCAAGCCACGCTTAAGACTCTGATCGGCGCGGCGGTCGGCTCAATTCTGGGCATCATTGGCGCGTTCTTGATCGGCGAATTGATCATGCGGCAAGAATCGCTCAAGCATGAAGTCAGGACCTTCGTCACGCTCAGTCTGGTGTTTTTTATGGCCTACGTAGGTCTGATGGTCGGCGCCGCCAAAGGTGATTACCTGGAGCTTTCCGCGCTCGGCGGGATCTTCACAGACAAGTTAGCGCGGCGCGACGTCAAGATTCTCGACACGTCGGTGATCATCGACGGGAGGATCGCGGACGTGGCCGAGACTGGGTTTCTCACGGGTACGCTCATCATTCCGCAGTTCATTTTGCGGGAATTACAGGTGGCCGATTCGCCTGACTCTTCGAAACGCCAACGCGGCCGGCGCGGGCTCGACATGTTGAACCGTTTGCAGAACAACTCCTCGCTCGATATTCAAATTGTCGAGACTGATTTTCCCGCCGTGCGCGAAGTCGATCTGAAATTAATCGAGCTCGGCCGGCAGCTCGACGCAGTCATTGTCACCAACGATTTCAATCTCAACAAGGTGGCCCAACTGCGCGGCGTGAACGTTCTGAACATCAACGAGCTGGCGAATGCGCTGAAGCCGGTGGTCCTGCCTGGTGAAGCTATGCGCGTTTTTATTCTCAAGGAAGGCAAGGAATACAACCAGGGAGTCGCGTATCTTGATGACGGCACCATGGTCGTGGTCGATAACGCGCGGCGGCTGATTGGCAAGAATGCCGACATTGCCGTGACGAGCGTGCTGCAAACCACCGCGGGCAAAATGATTTTTGGCAGAATCAGCGACGAAACTGAGAACGGTGGCAACGGCGAGCGCGCGCGGCGGCCCTTGCGCGAAGTTAAAGCTTCCGTGATGACGCGCATCAACGACACCGAATCGTAAACGAATGAACGTCGCGATCGTCGTCGCCGGAGGGCAAGGCACTCGCTTCGGCGGCGACCGGCCCAAACAGTTTCTCCAACTCAACGGCGTTCCGGTCATCGTTCATACGCTGAGACGATTCGAAGAGAGCTCGCAGATCGATGAAGTCGTCGTCGTCTTGCCAGCCGCAGAAGTCGTATCATTCCAATCTCTGATCGAACAATTTGGTTTGAAAAAGATTTCGCGCGTCGTTGCCGGAGGCGACACGCGTGCGCGCTCCGTCAAGCACGGACTGGCGGCGATTCGCGATGCCGAAATCGTGGCCGTGCACGATGCCGTCAGACCTTTGGTAACCGCCGAAGAAATCGACCGGGTTGTGATGGTGGCCGCAGAGACCGGCGCCGCGGTCCTCGTCGCGCCCGTTTGCGAAACCATCAAAGAGGTCGAGGGCGATCAGCTGATTAGAACTGTGGCACGCGCTAAACTGCGCCGTGCCTTGACACCACAATCGTTTCACCTTCAGATTCTCAAGCAGGCGTATCAGGATTTGAGCGAAATTGAGTTAGCCGGCATCGACGTGACGGACGATAGTTTTTTGGTCGAACGATTGGGCGTCGCGATCACCGTCGTCGAAGGTCACACTTCAAACATTAAGATTACGAATCAGGAAGACTTGACGATGGCTGAAGCCATTTTGAAAGTGTAGGGGCAGGGCTTGTCCCTGCCCGCCGGTTAATTAAGAGCCGGGCGGGGACAAGCCCCGCCCCTACAGTTATGTTTCGCATTGGCATCGGACAGGACACGCATCGACTGGTGGAGT
>CBFHBI010000522.1:0-3328 GCA_965653755.1 uncultured Blastocatellia bacterium | reverse complement strand
TTTTCGATAGCCTTCTCGTCGCCGCGCGCAACGGCGACGTTCCCGCGCGTGCGCGCAAGTTCTTTGTACTTGGCTCGCAATTGCGAACTGTCCGGACGCTCCACTCCCGACAAATCCCAGTCAATCTGCAAACGATCGCGCGCCTGCTTCGCCGTCCAGAAGCGATCCGCGACCACCGCCACGCCGCTGCCTTGAGCCAGCGGAATCTCAAACACTTCGCGCACGCCGGCGATTGTGCGCGCGTCTTTATCGTCGAGGCTCTTAACCTTGCCGCCGAAGATTGGTGGATGCGCGACCACGGCGATCATCATTCCGGGAAGATCGAGATCCAGCCCACACATTTGCGAGCCATCGCACTGCGCCTTGCTGTCGAGCCGCCGCACCCGTTTGCCAATTAGACGAAATTCCGACGGATTCTTGAGCGTCGCTTTTTCCGGCACAGGTTTACGCGCCGCGTCCTTCGCCAGATCTGCATAGCGCGCGCTTCGATTTGCAGGTCCGTAAACGAAACTGTTTTCCGTGCGGCATTGATCCGCCGCTACTTTCCAGCGATCCGCGGCGGCCGCCAACAGCATCGCGCGCGTCTTCGCGCCCAACTCGCGATACTGTTGAAACGAATGCGCAATTGAGCCCGAGCCGCCCACCATCTGAATTCCAAACACAGGATCTTTATAGACATCGGCCGCGGGCGCCAGTTCGGCAATCACCTGCGACCAATCTGCATCCATGTAATCGGCCAGGATCATGGGCAGCGCCGTTTGCACACCCTGGCCAAATTCAAGCCGGTTCACGGTAATAACGATCTTGCCGTCCGGTCTAACATGCACAAATGCGTCGGGAGGATAAACCTTCGCTGGTGGCGTTTGATTTCCTTCCTGGGCCAGCGATGGAAAATCGAGATACAGCGAAACCAGGAGACCGCCGGCGGCAACTGCGGAAGCACGTATAAAGCTGCGCCGATCGAGATCCGAATTGTTCTTGAGTTTAGTTGCTGCTCGCATGCTCGCCTCCTTCTCTAAAGTTGCTGTGAAGCGCTTTTGATCGCCTCTCGAATCCGCACGTAGGTCGCGCAGCGGCAGAGATTGCCGCCCATCGATTCCTCGATATTCGCTTCCGTGGGTTTCGGCGTCGCCTTCAGCAAGGCAACTGCGCTCATGATTTGTCCGCTCTGGCAGTAGCCGCACTGGACCACATCTTTATCAACCCAAGCGTCCTGTACGGCGCGGCCGACTATGTCATTGCCGATGCCCTCGATCGTGACGATTGCCCGATCTCCTACCAGCGACACGGGGACGACGCAGGAGCGCGTCGCGATGCCGTCCAGGTGCACCGTGCAGGCCCCGCACGCGCTGATGCCGCAACCATACTTCGTGCCGGTCATCTTCAACTCTTCGCGCAGCACCCAAAGCAGCGGCGTAGATGGATCGACTTTCACTTCTTTGGCTTGGCCGTTTACGTTGAGCCGGAATGTGGCCATCGCAACCTCCTATCTTCCTGGCGGACAAGGCATGCCCGCATCAATCCAGGTCCGAGTCGCCGCGACAAACTCTGCATGCGACAGCGGTGGCAAAGTTCTCATCGAACCGTCGGGCCGGCGTCCGGGATTCCAAGCCCAAAGCACCAGCGGCTCTTCTTCGTGATGCTTCAGTAAAGCCGGCCCGTCAAGGCCATTGTTCTTTGAGCGATCAATCACCGCTCGGCACACGGCCGCACTCGACAAAGCTTTGTCGTTAAGGTCCTGCCAACGCATCGATAGCGGCGCGAGGTGCCAGTTGTGTCCACCTGGAACCCCGGTGCTGTCGGCGTTTGTTTCCTGATGACAACTGACACAATTCAATCCCGGCACTCCTTTATTCGCCGGGCCCCGGAGCACGTTGGCAAAGTGCCGATGCCTATCGTCTCCCTGCTGCGGATAGTTCGTGGCCGTGTGACAATTAATGCAGCGCGGTGAAGTCAGGACTGAATAAACCTTCTGCCACGCCGCCAATCCGTCAGCAGCACTCGTTTCGTCGCCGGCGGTTCGCGATGTATGAATCTGGCCACTTCTGGCCAGGACGATTCCCGCCGTCGAGATCAGTATGATGATCAGAATACGGATACAAAGTCGATCGTTCGATAGCATTGGCTTCCTTTCAGACGATTGCCGCAATCGATCGTTTCGCTCGGATGTTTTCAGGGGGTAACGTAACTAAAGTAGCACGCCTTCAGCGAAAAGTAATGCGCGACAGACATCCAGATTAGTCCCGCGAGCGGCAATGCCGCCACCATGGTTGTTGCCAGCCGGAAATTCATCGGTCGCTCCGCGACACGTTAGTCTAAAGGAGTACTACTAGACATCCAGTCGTGCGCTAAAATAGATTGATCGATGAACTCAATGTCAGAAATCCGTTTACCGGGCTCGTCACCGGATGAAATGTTTCCTGCGCTGAACGCCGCGCAGCAAGCGCGAGTGTTGGCTCACGGCCGTGTCCGGGACGTCGCGGAACATGAAGTCCTGCTCGAATTGAATCAGCAACCCACCAAATTGTTTGTCGTGGTCAAGGGGAAGCTCGAAGTATTTGGCGCCACCGATCACGCGCAAGAGGTTCGCGATCGTTGGGCCGGGAATGTTTACCGGCGAATTGACCGTGCTTACCGGACGACGGGGTTTGGTGCGCATTCGCGCAGCCGAGCCGAGCGAACTGATCGAAATAGAAAGAGAGACGCTGCTCGCTCTGGTGCAAACCGACAGCGAACTGAGCGACATCTTTTTGCGCTCCTTCATTCTTCGCCGGCTGAATCTGATCGCTCGCGGCATCGGTGACATCGTTCTGATGGGATCAAGTCACTCTCTCGATACTTTTCGCATCAAGGAATTTCTCACGCGAAATTATCAACCATTTTCATATCTCGATCTCGATCACGACCCGGATGTGCAGAGTCTTTTGGATCACTTCAACGTAGAGATTGCTGACTTGCCGGTATTGATTTGCCGCGGCACCGCGGTGTTGCGCAATCCTAGTAATCAGCAAATCGTGGATTGCCTCGGCTTCAACGAGAGCGTCGATCGCGCGCATGTGCGCGACATGATTGTCGTGGGCGCGGGACCTGCCGGTTTGGCTGCTGCCGTCTATGGAGCTTCCGAAGGACTGGACGTGTTGGTGGTGGAATCGAACGCGCCGGGCGGACAGGCGGGAGCGAGTTCCAAGATTGAAAATTATCTCGGCTTTCCCACGGGCATTTCCGGGCAGGAGCTTGCCGGAAACGCTTACACCCAGGCGCAGAAATTCGGCGCGCAAATGTTGATCGCCAAAGACGCGCAGGGCCTGGCTTGCGACCGGCGGCCTTA
>CBFHBI010000521.1:0-3328 GCA_965653755.1 uncultured Blastocatellia bacterium | reverse complement strand
CGAATTCCGGGTCCCTACACAAACAAAGATCTTCCACAGTTACGCGCCCGCTACACACAGTACTCGCTTAAGAATAGTGCCAGTGAACTGGATTCTACGATTTTGGAAGGGGTCGTAACACCCAGAATAGACGAGCCGGAAGACAGAAACATAGTTATTCTACTTTATATTAGGTGGACGTAGAGAACTTCCGTCTGCCTCAGGTTCTGACTTGCGGTTCAATTGCGCGCAGGAGACAACACATGAAGTATCGCGTTCTGTTCGAGCAAGACGAAGACGGCATGTTCGCCGCCGAAGTGCCATCGCTTCCAGGCTGCGTTTCTCAAGGAGAAACGAGGCACGAAGCCACTGCGAACATTAAAGAAGCAATCGCACTTTATCTGGAAAGTTTGGAAGCTCACAACGAACCGGTGCCGCCTCCGATCACGGAAGAACTCGTCGAGGTTGGCGCGTGAGCAATTTGCCTCGCGTTTCCGGTCGTGAAGTAGTCAAGGCGCTAGTTAGCTTCGGCTATAAACAAGATCGCCAACGAGGTAGTCACATCATTCTCAGACAAGCAAGACTATCTGCATCGACGCATTGTCGTTCCCGATCACAAAGAAGTAGCGAAAGGAACATTGAGAAGTATTATTCGTTTGACTGGGGCTAACTGTTGATGAGTCTAAACAATCTTATGGACACGCAACCGCCACCAATCGTCGACACGGTACTGCGCGCGATTGGCAACACTCCGATCGTGAAATTGAGCAGAATAGTTTCGCCTGACAGCGCCGACGTGCTCGTCAAACTCGAATACTACAACCCGACGGGTTCATACAAAGACCGCATGGCCCTGGCGATGATTGAAGGGGCGGAAGCGCGCGGCGATTTGCGGCCAGGAATGGAAGTCGTGGAATACACCGGCGGCAGCACTGGCTCATCGTTAGCGCTCGTGTGCGCGGTGAAGGGCTATCGGTTCAGACCGATTTCTTCCGACGGCTTCGCGCGCGAAAAGCTCGACACGATGCGCGCCTTTGGCGCTGATCTGACCGTGATTGAAAGCGACGGCGGCAAGCTCACGCCCGATTTATTCCAGCGCATGAAAGCCGAGGCCGAGGCGCGCGCGCAGGACGCGAACACCTTCTACACCAGTCAATTTCATAACGACGATGCCATCAAAGGCTATATGCAAATCGGACGTGAATTGATCGCGCAAACAGGCGGCCGAATCGATGTGTACTGCGGCGCGGTCGGCACCGCCGGGATGTTGATGGGCGTCTCGCGCGCTTTGAAGGAAGCCGGTTGCGCTGCGCGCATCATCGCGCTCGAACCGGCATCCTCCCCTGTTTTGACCAAAGGTAACGGCGGCGCCCATCGGGTTGAAGGAATCAGTCCTGGTTTTGTTCCGCCGCATCTCGACAAGAACTTTTTTGACGAAGCACGCGCCATCGAGGAAGCCGCAGCGCGCACGATGGCGCGACGTTTGGCAAAGGAAGAAGGCATCTTCACCGGAACTTCCAGTGGCTTGAACGTAACCGCCGCGGTTCAACTCGCGTCTGAATTAGGTCCAGGTCACACGGTCGCGACAGTGGCGGTTGACACGGGATTGAAGTATCTTGCTGGCGACCTTTTCGCTGGGTAAATATCACAACTGAAAGCTACGGAGCACAATTCATGTTTGGTCACCGTCGGATCACACTGAACGCGATCGCCATCGCGTCTGTCGTTCTTCTATTTAGCGTCGCGGCCCCCTTCGCTGTTGGCCAACAAATCGATCCTAATCTTTACGGGGGATTGCGCTGGCGCTCGATTGGTCCATTCCGCGCCGGGCGCGAAAACGCCGTCAGCGGAGTCGTCGGCCAACCAGATACTTTCTATTTCGGATCGGTCGGCGGCGGCGTCTGGAAAACGACGAATGCCGGCCGCACCTGGAATCCGATTTTCGATTCAGCTTCGTCCGCTTCGATTGGCGCGATCGGCGTTTCAGCTTCGAATCCAAATGTGGTCTATGTCGGCACGGGTGAAGCCGACATGCGTGATTCGATTCAGTTCGGCGACGGCATGTACAAATCGACGGACGCCGGCAAGACCTGGACGCACATCGGGCTGGAGAACACAAAACAGATTGGCCGCATCATTGTCGATCCAAAAAATCCGAGCATCGTTTTCGTGGCCGTGCTCGGCAACCCGTATCAATCAAGTCCCGATCGCGGCGTCTATCGTTCGAAAGACGGCGGCGCGAGCTGGCAGAAAGTTTTATTCAAGAACGATGACGTGGGCGCCATCGATCTGAATTTCGATCCAACAAATTCGCAGACGGTTTATGCCACGCTGTGGAACGTACGCCGTCCACCCTGGTTCATCTATACGCCGGCGAACGGGCCGGGCGGCGGCATCTTCAAATCAACCGACGGTGGATCAACCTGGAAAGAGATTGATGAGGGCATACCGTCAGATGGCCGCGGGAAGATCGGCATTTCGGTTTCGCCGGCAAATCACAACCGCATCTACGCCGTCGTCGATGCCTTCGTAAACGACAAGGAACATCCGGAAGACGCCACCAAGACCAAGAATTTCGGCGGCGTGTTTCGTTCAGACGATGCCGGCGCAACGTGGACCAGACTGTCGAGCGACCAACGCCTCTGGGGACGCGGCTGGTACTTCGAAAAGGTCACGGCCGATCCAAAGAACGCCGATCTCGTTTACGTCATGAACACTTCGGTTTATCGTTCGACGGATGCCGGCAAAACCTGGACTGCGATTAAAGGCGATCCGACCGGCGACGATTTCCATCAACTCTGGATCAATCCTGACGACCCGAAACGGATGGTGCTTGGCAGCGATCAGGGCAGCATCGTGAGCGTTGACGGCGCGGTGACCTGGAGTTCCTGGTACAACCAGTCCACGGCGCAAATCTATCACGTCGCGCCCGACGCTCGCTTCCCGTATTGGGTCACCGGCGCGCAACAGGACAGCGGCGCCATCGGCTCGCCGTCACACAGCCGTCACTCCGAGATTTCGCTGCGCGATTGGGAAGGCTTGTGCGCCGGCGGCGAGTCGGGTTACACGGCGCCCGACCCTCTGCATCCCGAAATTCTGTTCGGCGGTACGGTCACTCGCTGCAATGTCATTACCGGTGAGACGAAACAGGTCTCGCCCGAAACCCGAACCCAGGGTCAGGGCCGCAATGCCGCCAGCGAATATCGGCACGCGTGGACGCAGCCACTCGTTTTCTCACAAGCCGACAGCCACGCGCTTTATTTCGCCAACCAATTTCTCTACAAGACCACAAACGGCGGCGAGAGTTGGACGCAGTTGGGCGGAGACCTGACGCGCGAAGATCCGGGAG
>CBFHBI010000520.1:0-3335 GCA_965653755.1 uncultured Blastocatellia bacterium | reverse complement strand
CTTCGTTTCCCACCAGCACATCGACGTGTTTGACGATGCGCTCGATTACCGATGCTGCACGGGTAGACCCACCACTCCGGTTCCAGAGCTTCTCGCGATAGTTCAAATCGAATGAGGTGACGGCGCCGGCGCTCTTGGCCGCCTGCATTCCTTCGACGATCAATTCAGCAGTTGTTTCGGAGAGTGCCGCAAAGATGCCGCCGCTGTGAAACCAACGAACGCCGTTGCGAAAAATCGAAGTCCAATCAACATCACCTGGCTTCAACAAAGCCGCTGCCTCATTCGAACGATTATAGAAAACCACCGGGGGGCGGACGCCGTGGCCTCGGTCGCTGTAAACCGTGGCAATGTTAGGACCGTTGACACCGTCATGGTCAAACCATTTGTAGAATGGCGTGACGCCCATCGACCTGACGCGCGTCGCGACCAGTTCGCCAATCGGGTAGCGCACCATGGCGGTCACTATTCCGGTGTTCAGGCGAAAGCAGTCGGCAAGATTGGCGGCGACATTATATTCGCCGCCACTCACGTGAATCTCACATTGGTGAGCTTTGCGGAAGGGAACTATGCCTGGATCGAGCCGGTGTACGAGCGCTCCTAAAGAAACAAAGTCCAGCGCGCCTTCGCGGGGAACGGCGAATCTGTCACTGGGTGAAATGCTCACTGTACAGGATCGTTCGGACCGGCCGTCTGATCGGGATTGACGTGAATGCTGCTGTCAGTTGAATCGATATAGAAATGGTTCTTTCCGGCGCTATCGCTTTGCGGGTCGGCATTCAACGTATAGGACGTCGGCGCGGTTGCGGTTTTGGGCGTGACTTTCAAGGTCAGTATGTAACTATCAGCCACCGGTGGGTTGCCCGAGAACTTGGAACTGAGCATCTGCTCTTTCACCATTTGATCGAAGGTGCCGAAGCTGCGGCTGTGAGTGTTGTAATACTGAATCTGCACTGCGGCAATGGTCCTCAAGTTTTGTAACGTCGCGGCTTCGTTGCCGGCGCGCTGTGCGGCTTTCCAACCAAAGACTGCGGCGCCGATCAGAATACCGATAATCGCGATCACGATCATCAACTCGACGAGCGTGAAGCCCATTTCTTTGCGGGGATTGTTATTTCTTTTCATGATCACTTCCTCTGTCTGCGTTAACGGCGAGAATGCAGTTTGGTTCCCGAAAGAACACGACACCGACTCCACCCTGCGAGATGATACTACATGCCGGCGTCTGCGTCATTCGCTCGGCGACGGGTAGTGTTGCAACGCAATTCTGTTAGATTGCGCCACAAAACTGTAAGTTGGCGTTACAGCTAAAGGACTACTCGGGACGCAGAGTCGCCGTAGTCAGTTGGCCCAACTACATTGTATTATGACGCTACGCCGGGATGAGGAATCTTCGCACAGCCAACTCCGAAACGCTCGCGGTTACCGCCGCCGAGAAGGTCGAATTGCTGCAAAGCGCAATTGAGCGCGTCATTCGCGGCAAACCTGAAGCCGTCCGTTTCGCGCTGGTGACGCTGCTCGCGGGCGGACATTTGTTAATCGAAGACGTGCCGGGCGTCGGCAAGACGACGCTGGCCCACGCGTTGTCGCGGGCGCTGGACTGCACCTTTCAACGGATTCAGTTTACCTCTGACCTGTTACCGTCGGACGTCATTGGCCTGTCCGTTTACAACCAAATCGAATCGTTGTTTGAATGGAAGCCCGGGCCGATCTTCGCAAACATCATTCTGGCCGACGAGATCAATCGGACTACGCCGAAGACGCAATCGGCTTTGCTGGAAGCGATGGCCGAAAGTCACGTGACGGTGGAAGGTGTCACTCACGCGCTGCCGAATCCATTCATGGTGCTGGCGACGCAGAATCCGATCGAGCATCACGGCACTTATCCTTTGCCCGAGTCGCAACTAGACCGTTTTATGCTGCGCCTGCGCATCGGTTACCCGGGCGCGGTTGATGAGAAACAGATTCTGCGCGACCGCGAACACGCCGAGCCGCTGGACGAGATGCAGCCGGTGATGAATGGCACTGATGTTCTGGAGTTGCAGCAAGCGGTTACTGACATTTCGGTTGACGATGCAATCGTCGATTACCTCATGCGCATCGTCGCGGCCACCCGATCCTCGGAGATGCTCGACCTCGGTGTCAGCCCCCGCGGCACCCTGGCGCTCTTTCGCGCGGCACAGGCCCTGGCTCTGACCGAGCAGCGCTCGTACTGCTTGCCTGACGACATCAGGCGATTGGTCGTTCCGGTGTTCGCCCATCGCATTACCGTCAGCACTCGATATTCTTCCGCCATGCGGCGCAGCGAAGAAGCTGAAACCGTGCTGCGCGAAATCATGAAGACCATCAGCGTGCCGTTGTAAAGCAAGGATGAAGGATGAAGGATGAAGTAGAACGCATTTCGCCAGACTCATCACTCATTACTCATCACTCATCACTCGGTCGCGTCTGGCGTTTCATCCTCGGCACGTTGCTCGTGCTGGCGGGACTCGGCACCGCAATTCTCACTCTGACGGCCCGGCAACTGGGAGCGCCGGAACTCACCACGCCGGGCGCAATCGCTTCGCTAATATTTGTTCTGTTAATTACGGCGCTGGTCGTGCCGCCGTTGACGCGTTCGGCATTTGCCGAGGTTGCGGCCAGCGGCCTGCCGTTCGAAGTCACGACGGGCGGAGTCATCTTTGTCGTCATTCTGGTAATCGTTGGCTTCGCGGCGTGGAACACCGGGAACAACCTGCTGTTCATGGTGTTGTCGATCATGCTTTCGACGATTTTCGTGTCGTGGCTGAGTGCGCGCATATCGCTCCGCGATCTCAACGTGTCGGCGCGCTTTCCCGATCACATTTTCGCCGGTGAACAGGCTGAAGTGCTGGTCACTTTGCGCAACGCGAAAAGGCTGCTGCCGTCGTTTTCAATCCTCGTTGAGATGCGCGGCACCTTCGATCGTCCGGGCCTAAAGCGCAAACGTCCATCAGCGCCGGCGCACAAAACCGCGTTAGCATATTTGACTTACATTCCGCATAAGGCGGCTGCGGAACAATCGATCGAACAAACATTTCCGAAGCGCGGCCATGTCGTAGTGAAAGGGTTCGAGCTTTCCACTCGTTTCCCGTTTGGCTTCTTTCGGCATCGTCGCCGCTTGAGCGCGCGCGACGTGGACATCGTGGTTTATCCAAGACCTGAACCGATAACCGACAAGCTCAACCTTTTGCCTTTGCAATCCGGGCAAACCACGTCGCTGCGGCGCGGCGCCGGCCAGGACCTTTTACTTTTACGAGATTAGCAGCAGCGTGACGACCTCCGGCACATCGATTGGAAAGCAACGGCGCGTGCCCGGC
>CBFHBI010000519.1:0-3353 GCA_965653755.1 uncultured Blastocatellia bacterium | reverse complement strand
TATGGATTGAGCACCTTATCGCGCTGCGCTCTGATCCGCAGACTCGGTTGCAGGTCCAGCGCTCGTTCGAGCGATTTGAGTGCGGTGTCGATCGCGCCGAGACGAGCCCGCGTGGCCGCCAGCCCGTAATGAATGTGAGCAGCCTCAGGTTCGCGTCGCAGTGCGCGTTCGAATAGCTCCTGCGCCGCAACATAGTCTCCGCGATTCAATTCGATCACGCCACGATCGTAAAGCGAGTCCGCATCGCGCGGCAGTGCGAGTTCAGTGCGCAAACGAGCTTCGGCGACTGCCCGGTAGGTCCTGGCGCGCGCCGGAACTTCGGAGACTGACGGGTATTTTTCGACCAACGCGCGGAACCTATTACGGGCCTCGGCAAAATGCCCACGCGAGAATTCCCGATGGGCAACTTCGAAAGCCTTGAGCGCGGCAGCTTCATCTCGCGTCGGCTGCGGCGGGGGTTGCACCGGCACCGGACGCGCAGGCAGCGGTGCAGGCCTGGCACTCTTCGCCTTGGCCGGCGCGCCTTTAGAGCGAATATTCGGACCCGCGGACTTTGTCGGCTTCTTGCCTTTAACGGCATTCGGACGTTTGCTTCCTTTAGCTGTCGCTGTGGCCGTCCGTTGTTTTGGTTTTATAGATCTTTCGTTCGACGCCTTTCGGGCACGAGCTTTACCGGCGGGTGAATGCTTGGTTGCGGGTTTCAGGCGCGTCGACTTCGCTTTAGAAGCGGATTTGAGCGATCGTCGAGCGGATGACGAGGAAGAAGCTTTCTTAAGCGTCTTAGCCAATGGAGTTCTCATGGGCAAATTGCCTCGCTGATGCGATAGGACTTGACCAAAACGGGCGCAAAAACAAGCACGACAGCTTAGCACAGCTCCGCTGCTAAATCAACGAAATATTAGGGTTTGCAGGCTCTACGGGCCAAAGTGCCCAACCCGCTAAAACATCGGCGATAAAAGAAAAACACTTGAAGCATCAGTGGCTGCGTGTTATTGTGACTCGTGGGCTTCCGTTGCTCCGATTTAGGTGAGGAAGCTGTCACACTTCGCGCGCAAGACAGTTTGAGCACGCGGTCATCGATTGTCCCTGCCTCCACAAAGTTCTCTGCTTTAACCGCCTAACATGGCCAATAGTTCGATCGTCCTGCGAGAGTCACGCTACCACCACATCAAAGCGATGTTGGCTCGGCTACGGCTCGACTCTTCGGCGCGGCTGGTTGTCCTGGTTGACAAGGACGGGCAACAGATAGCGGTACATGGAGAATTAGGAGACCTGGACACAACCAGTCTCGCGTCCCTGGCTGCCGGCAATGTCGCTGCCACAGGCGGGATGGCCAAACTTATCGGCGAAAACGAATTTCCGACACTCTCGCACGAGGGCGAAAAAGAAAGCATCCACATTAGCGTGATCGGGCGCGTCTTGCTTTTGGTAGTTTTCGATGATCGTTCCAGCCTCGGACTGGTCAAGTTGAGGTCGAAACAGATCTCGCACGAACTCGCGAAAACATTCTCAGAGATCGAACAAGAATCAGCCGCTAGTGCCGGCGGCGCGCTTCCTTTTACTGGAATCACCGATGAAGAGATAGACAGCCTGTTTTCTCCTGCTTAGAGCCTTCCGACGTATGACTTTCATTAATTACGCATCGCGCGAGATCAACTGCAAGATTGTTTATTACGGCCCTGGGCTGTGCGGTAAGACAACTAACCTGCAGTACATTTACGATTCAACCGCGCCGCAGGCGAAGGGGAAGCTCATCAGTCTCGCCACCGAGGCTGACCGGACTTTGTTCTTTGATTTTATGCCATTGGAGTTGGGGACGGTGCGCGGGTTCAAAACTCGATTTCACTTGTACACCGTTCCCGGCCAGGTGTTCTACGAAGCTTCCCGCAAACTGATCCTAAAAGGCGTTGATGGCGTGGTCTTTGTCGCCGATTCACAGGAAGAGCGAATGGATGCCAACATCGAGTCGTTATACAACCTCGAAGAGAACCTGCGTGCATACGGATATGAGCTAATGAAACTGCCGTACGTGCTGCAACTCAATAAACGTGATCTGCCCAACGTAATTCCGCCGGGCGAGCTGACTTCGGAGCTGCAACGAAAAGGCGAGCCGGTGATTGAGGCAGTGGCTTCAACCGGCGCGGGTGTTTTCGATACTTTGAAAGCAGTGGCGAAGCAGGTGCTCACCGAATTGCGGAAGTCTTGATCAGATTGACTTGACCATCAGCAAGCCGTCGCCGCCGTTGGAATAATATTTCGGCAACCTCTGAGTCACGGCATAATCCAAACTTTCATAAAGCTTTTGCGCTGATAGATTACTCGAACGAACTTCGAGCCTGACAATGCGAACGTCGCGGCGCTGAAAGCCCGCCTCAATCGTCTCCATCAAACAACTTGCCAGCCGGCGGCGCCGATGCTCGGGAGCAATTCCGATCGTAGTGATGTGACCGGTGTGGTCCGGTTCCAACAGACCGATGACAAAACCGGCCATGATGCCGTTTTGCATTACCACCCGGTACGCTACGGATTCAGAAGCAGTCAGCAAATATTCAAAGGTGTCGCGGCTGTATGCTTCTCCGTCCACAAAGCACCGCTGATCCAGTCGCCAGCATTCATCGATGTGCGAGACTGTCAGCGGGCGCACGTCGTAACGCACGTTGATCGGCGGCACCAGCGCGATATTCGCGTGCGCATCTGCCGGCTCGCTTTCGCGATTACCCAACCACCAACGCGGACGAAATTTCTTGAGTACAGCCATCGCCAGTCCCAAAAATATGAAGGGTTCAGATTATAGCTTGTGAACCAAGCCAATTTACAAGCTGCCCGTTCATAAAACCAACATGCAGTCGCCGTAACTGTAAAACCGATAGCGCTCCTGCACGGCGTGTTGATATGCCGCCAGCACCAGTTCGCGGCCGGCGAATGCCGAAACGAGCATCAGCAAGGACGACTTCGGTAAATGAAAGTTAGTCAGCAAGGCGTCAACGACCCGAAAGCGATAGCCGGGAATGATCGTCAGTGAAGAAAGTCCGGACTGAGGCCTCAATTCGCCGTCAAGGCCGGCCGCAGATTCCAAAGCGCGCGCTGTGGTCGTGCCTACCGCCAGAATCCGATTTCCACTGGCGTGGGCTTCGTTTAGATACTTGGCTGTTTCTTCGTTGATAGAGAATCGTTCGGCTGCAACTTGATGTTTGCTCACCTCGGCGACTCTAACCGGCTCGAAGGTGCCGTAACCGACGTGTAAAGTGATTTCCGCGACGTCCACTCCGCGCTGTCTGACATTTTCCAAAATCGCAGGCGTGAAGTGCAGGCCCGCAGTCGGCGCGGCAATTGCCCCGCGCGCAGTCGCATAC
>CBFHBI010000518.1:0-3371 GCA_965653755.1 uncultured Blastocatellia bacterium | reverse complement strand
GGCAAAGGTTGATTCACCAGCAGCGCGGCGACATCGAAAAGCTCTTCGAGCGTGTCGGTGCGAATGACGCCCGACTGACGAAAGAGCGCATCGACGGTTACGTCAGATGCGGCCAACAATGCGCCGGTGTGCGATGAAGTCGCGCGCGCGCCGGCCGCAGACCGTCCACTTTTCACCACGACAATTGGTTTCTTGCGGCCGACGCGACGGGCGATCTGCGAGAACTTGCGTGGATTGCCGAACGATTCAAGATACAAAAGGATGACGTCGGTGCCTTCGTCACACTCCCAGTAACGCAATAAGTCATTGCCGGAGATGTCCGCTTTGTTGCCGACTGAAACGAACGTCGAAATTCCAAGGCCGAGCGAGTTCGCCAGTTGAATAATCGCGAGACCCAGCGCGCCGCTTTGTGACGAGAACCCGACGCGGCCGGTCGGTGGCTCGCCGGGCGCAAACGTCGCATCCATTCGCACCGCACCTTCAGTGTTGATGAAGCCCATGCAGTTTGGGCCAATCAGCCGCATGCCCGCGGCGCGACACACGCGAATCAATTCAGCTTGTTTGGCCTGGCCTTCCGTGCCGACCTCGGCGAAACCCGCGGAGATAACAACCAGCGCCTTCACGCCTTTGCGACCGCAGGCTTTCACTGCGTCGAGCACAAACTTTTCCTGGACCACGACGACGGCCAAATCTACCGGGCCGGGAATTTCTTCGACTGATTTGTAAGCGGGAACTGATTGGACCACGTCGATCGTGGGGTTTACGGGATAGACAGCGCCCGCGAATCCGTAACTCAACAAGTTGTGAAACAGTTCGCCGCCGATCGTGCCGCGTTTCTTCGAAGCGCCAATCACGGCGATTGATCGCGGATTAAAAAATAGTTTCAAGGCGTTCACGGCGGCAATTGACTCACGCCGTTCGAATCGTTCGATCGCTTCTCGTGTGAATGAAGTCGGGAAGCTGACGTGCAACTGTCCGGCGGTCGCGCCAACTTCAATTGGAAATCCTGACTCTCGAAAAACATTCAGCATGGCCACATTTGCTGCCGCGACTTCAGCTTCGAAGGTATGAATGCCGTTCGCATCGGCAATCTCGGCGAGCTGGCACAACAACAGCGTGCCCAGTCCGCGTCCCTGAAAATCATCTGCAATTGTGAAAGCGACTTCCGCGCGATGTTCGTCGATGCCCGCGCAAAAAGCGTGACCCACCACCCGCTCGTCTGATCCACTCATTGCGATCAACCCAATAGTGCGATCGAGATGCGCTTCGCGCCGCGCTTCGGCTGCCAACGCTTCACCTTTCGCCAGCGAAAGAAAGCGCAGCCAACGCGACTCCTCGGATAGCGATTGGAAGAGTGCGCTGAGCGCTTGATCGTCGGTCGGTTGCATTGCCCGGATGCGCACGGTCGAGCCGTCACGCAGGACCACGTCGCCGCTGCGATGGGGAAATCCAACCGCACAGGAATGGTTTTCGTTCGATTGACCATCTGTCTCTGACATCGGTTCAGACAGCATAGGACTGTTATGAATAATTTCGGTAGTAGTTGTCTGCATGATTCTCCTTTAGCGTGGCAATGCACAGGCGGGCATTGCATTTCAGAAGCGCAACCGATGTGCCGTGCAGTTCATTCGACATCCGCTGACCTTCCAATCATGCGCTGGGAAAACTTTCTCAGACTTGTGTGAAAGCGCGCATCGGCCAAGCCCAAATCTCATAGAAACCTGAACAAAAGAGCCCGTTTTGCGCAGCGAAGGCGGGAATGACGGTTGCTCTCACAGGCGCGGGAGGCCTCCGGTTATGTTTCGGGAAAATAATGCGTCGCTCAGCCGTCGTCACTTCTGTAGTCGAGCGTTGCTTACCTCTGCAGCCGTCATGATGACGACCACGGAGACGGTCGCCAAGGATAATCTACAGCAATATCTGCTCGCATACCCGCCGATCAAAATCTAGGGCGCCGAACGCGTGATGCCGGGATCGTTTTTGTATTTCGATTATCCGAAAGCCGGCAATCCAGCCGTGTTGGTACGCCGGACGGACGGCGAGTACCTCGCTTACAGCCGCAAGTGCGCGCACCGCGGGTGCTCGGTCGATTACGACGCGAAGCAGCGTTGTCTGACCTGCCCTTGCCACAGCGGCGTTTACGATTCGCGCACAGGTTACGTGATGTATGGACCACCGCCACGGCCTTTGGATCAAATCATTTTGCAGATGCGCGCCGGTGGGGAAGTGTGGGCCGTGGGCAAGCGGCCCGCGGGAGATCTAAATGCATAGGAAATCGTGTCAGAAGCCCGCGCGTCAGCAAGGGCAGCTTCGCCGCGCGCGTGCTGTGCTGGGAAGCGATATTGGCCTAGCGGCCCTCCGTTACGGTCGGGCGTCTGACACCTCCAGTCAGGAGGAGGAATTCAAAATGAGACGAAATATAACCACTGTCGTCGTGATCGCGATGGCAGTGTTCATTTTCGCGATGAGCGCGCAAGCTCAAAAATCGCGCGCAGCAGTTATCGACAAGCCGTTTGCACAGGAACCGTTGTACACGGACTTTCGCGGCGTGAAGTTGGGCATGACGCCTGAAGATGTGCGCGCGAAGCTCGGCAATCCGGTGGTTAAAGATGCGGAGATGGATTACTTCGTGCTCGGCGATACCGTGACCGCGCAAGTCGTCTACGATGCCGCGCACAAAGTGAAGATGATTTCGGTTGACTATGCGAACGGCACCGGCGCGCCCGATTATCACAGCGTCGTCGGTAACGAACTCACGACCAAGCCGGACGGCTCGGCGTATGCGATGGTCCGATATGAATCGCGTGGTTTTTGGGTTTCGTACAATCGGACGGCTGGCACGGTAACAGTTGTCACGGTGACGATTCAAAAAATCTGATCGAGCGTGTCAGAAGCCCGCGCGTAAGCAAGGGCGGCTTCCGCCGCGCGCGTGTTGTGCTGGGAAGCGATATTGGCTTAGCGGCCCTCCCTTAGGGTCGGGCTTCTGACACCTCCGCATCAAGAAGCGCCGCAGCATCTTGATAGCGCGTCCGGCTCTGATTCAACTCGGCCAAGACGCAAATTCGCTTAGAGCCCGAGATCAAGATTGCCTCTGCTGCGCTTTAGCAATAATATCGTCGCAGATTTGAAACCGAAGCGGCGCGTCCCACATTTATTCTTTTCCGGATAATCGTTTGAAGGAGGCACTATGCGAACTGCCACGATTGAGAATGGCAAACACACGGGGGTGAGACTCGGTCATCTGGCGGCCAAGGCCGTCGAAGGGAAAATCCTGGCCGAGGAGTTAGTTGATATCGGTAAAAGAAAAGCGCAGCGATTCATCAGAAAAGGATATGAAACCGGGGACGATTCTCTTGACGATACCAAGCGTG
>CBFHBI010000517.1:0-3395 GCA_965653755.1 uncultured Blastocatellia bacterium | reverse complement strand
GTAAACCGGATGGCGCAGCAATTCACCACGGTGCACGATCGTCTCACCTACTCGATCTGCTTCGCGCCGGGCGCGTTCGTCGAAGTGTTCGATGGAGGTGCTCACGGCTGCTCCTTTCGTTTGGCTTCGACGGTATCGGGTTGGGTTTCGACCGGGGGTGGCTCTTCCGGCTGCGGCAATCTCGGACCTACCGAAACACGATGGAAGAAGATGGCGACAATTCCTAGTAATCCCATCCACAATCCGATCGGTTTAGCCAGCCATTTCCAGACTGTATAACTCGGCGGAATCACGGGCGTCGCCGGCAGACCGTAACGCTGCGGATTCTTCGCGTCATGCAAGACATAAATGACATGTGTGCCACCAATAGAAGGCGGATCGTAGACACCGGCATCTTGAAAGCCGGAGACTTCGCGCAGTTGTTTCGCTCGCAGACCGGCAATCTGCACCATCTCTGACTTCGCGCCGAACTTCAGGCAACCGGTTGGACACGCCTTGATGCAGGCGGGCTCGAGTCCCTGCCCCACGCGATCGGAACAGAGCGTGCACTTGTAAACTTTCTTTGTCTTCGGGTGAAACTTCGGAATGTCATAAGGACATCCCGAAATGCAGTAGCCACAACCGATGCAGTTCTCCTGCTGAAAATCGACGATGCCATTTGTGTACTTGATAATCGCGCCATCGGCCGGGCACGCACGCAAACAACCGGGATCTGCGCAGTGCATGCATTGGTCTTTGCGCAGCAGCCACATCAAGTTGCCATCGTCACGCTGGTCTTCAACAAACTTAATTAGGTTGTAATAATTCCACTCAGTGGTGGGCATCGTCTGATAGGTGTCAGTGAAGGTGGTTTCGCGAAACGGATGCTCGTTCCACTCGACACAGGCGACCTCGCAGGCTTTGCAGCCGATACAAGTGGTGACGTCGATGTACTTGCAGACTTCTTCTTCGCGCCGCGCGTCCGCTCCGGGCACGGTACCGGGATGCGCCGAAATTTCCTGAATCTCAAATGTGCGTGGATTCGGCATGCTCAGGCCTTCTCAATCTTCACCAGGAATCCCTTGAACTCCGGTGTGTAGGCGTTTGGATCGGTTGCGGCCGGTGACAGTTGATTCGCGGGAGTCAGTCCCGTCTTTCCTTCATCTTCGGCGATTCCGCGATAGCCCCAATGGATCGGAATTCCGATCTGGTAAGTCTCTTTGCCGTCTATCATCAGTGGCTTAATCCGTTTGGTGACCATCGCCTTGCCAATGTAGGCGCCGCGGGCGCTGCTGATTTTCAGTTTCTCACCGCCGGTGATCCCCATCTTGTCGGCGAGCTTTGCCGGTATTTCTACGAATGGCTCGGGCACGAGCTGCACGTTCATCGGATTGTTCTTGGTTCAATAGTGATAGTGCTCAGTCAAACGATAAGTCGTGCAGACAACATTGAAGCCCTGATCAACCGTGCCGAGCTTGTCCATATCGGATTTGAACTTCTTGGCGACCGGATTGTTGGATTGATTCGGGTGTAGTGGATTCGCGATCGGGCTTTCCACAGGTTCATAGTGTTCGGGAAGCGGCCCATCAGCGAACGCCGCTAGCGGCGCAAAGATGCGCCCGACACCTTCTGGGTTCATGATGAAGGGTCCCATATGATCTGAAGGCTTCGAGTCAGCCTTGAAGTCAGGCACATCGTTGCCGACCCATTTCTGTTGCGCGTCATTCCACCACACCTGTCGCCGATCGCTGTCCCATGGCTTCCCATTCAGATCGCACGAGGCGCGGTTGTACATCACGCGACGATTCGCCGGCCACGACCACGCCCAGTTCTGATAAATTCCAAGACCGGATGGATCATCGGTTCCGCGGCGTTGCATCTGCGCCCCGGCTTCAGTCCATGAACCTGAATAGAGCCAGTTACCGCAGGCGGTCGTGCCATCGTCTTTCAACCACGCAAATCCCGGCAGTTGTTGACCCGACTTAATCGTGATCCCGGGCTGATCTTCTAGAGTAAGATCGGCTAGGGCTTTGCCATTGATCTCTTTTGCGACTTCGGCCAGTGAAGGGTTTTCAGGCGTCGTGTACGTCCAAGCGAGATTCACGATCGGGTCAGGAAACTTGCCACCTTCGGATTGGTAGAGAGCTTTCAACCTCAGAAAGATGCGCGCCAGAATTTCCTGATCGACTTTTGCATCACCCGGCGGCGGCACGGCGACATACTTCCATTGCAACCAACGGGCAGAGTTCACGAAAGTGCCATCCTTTTCCGCGAATCCTGCTCCTGGCAGACGATACACAGTCGTCATTGTTTGCTTCATCTGATCTGGAGTCGTGCCGGGAGCTTTCCAAAACTCGGCGGTCTCTTCGGGATAAAGATCACACACAACTAAGAAATCTTTTCTCAACGCCTCGATGTTCTTCCGTGAGTTCGGACCAATTGCCACCCCGTTCATGCCAAAGGCGAAAAGACCTTTAACCTTGCCCGCATACATCTCGTCCCACATGTTGGTCCAATCGAACTTGCGATCAATCTTCGGCAGGTAGTGATAGCCGTAGTCGTTCTCTTTCTTCGCCGAATCTCCATAAAGACTCTTTAAGAACGAGACCATGAACTTAGGCGTATTAGACCAATAGTTGTACGAGCTCCACTCGCTCGGCTTCGACGCCGTTGGCGTGGTGCGCTTCAGGAATGTCGCCAGATCCGTATCGGCAGGCTGTGGAATTTTCAGATAGCCGGGAAAGATGTCGAACACGCCACCCATGTCCGTGGCGCCCTGAATGTTTGAATGGCCGCGCAGAGCATTTACGCCGCCGCCCGCGCGCCCGACGTTGCCGAGCAGCAGTTGCAGAATCGCAGCCGTGCGAATGATCTGCGTGCCGAAGGTGTGTTGCGTCCAGCCGACGGCATAAATGATCGTGCCCGCCTTCTTCATGTTTCCGTCTTTGCGAATAGACGTAAACAGATCGGCGGCCTTCAAGAATTGATCTTTGGGAATGCCGGTAATGCGCTCAACCATCTCCGGCGTGTAGCGCGAGTACTGTTGCTTCAGAAGTTGAAAGACTGAACGCGGATGCTGCAACGAAAGATCGTAAGCCACATTAGGTGGAAGCATCGGTGGCGGTTTCTGACCGCCTTGACCACTAGCGCCGGGACCACCGGCAGCTTGATGCCCGCCACTCTCGCCACTCTTCTCTGAGTCTTTTCCACCGCCGCCGCCTCCAGATGACTTATTGCCATTTGAAGCGGCAGCGGTGGTTGCGGTGGACGACTGAACACTTCCGCCTTCTTGATAATTCCAGGTGTCCTTTTCGTACGTACTTTTCTCCGCGTCGAAACCTGAGAACAGGCCGTCTTCAGGAAGTTTGAATCCATCCTTCACGATGAAGGCAGCGTTTGTGTAATTGATTAAATAA
>CBFHBI010000516.1:0-3407 GCA_965653755.1 uncultured Blastocatellia bacterium | reverse complement strand
TCCTGTCGCGAGTCACACCCGGAATTTATAACGTGAAGTTTCGCAAAGCGGGATTGAGCGTCGGCACTTTCGATGCCGTCACGGTTCGAGCTGGTGAGACGCGCTCGCTCGGCGATCGCTTGTATTTGACGATCGACGAAGGGTCGATTGCGTTCCTCCGCGGCAGCGTCTTCAGCCAGGACGGTCACAGCGTTCCCGGCGTGCGCGTGGATCTGGTTCGGGTAGTCAACGAGAGCGCAGTGCAGAAATTGGATTCGCGGGTGACTGGCGAGACCGGCGAATTCGTTTTTCGTCTGCCGCCGGACGCGGCCAAGTATCGGGTGACCTTGAAAGCCGACGGCGCCGAAGCTGATTCCAAAGACGTTGACGTCGAGTCGGCCGCGATCTATCGCGTCGCGCTGACTTACAAGAAGAAATCCTAATTTTGGTTTCAAGTTTCAGGTTTCATGTTTCAAGTTGCGCCGCGAACTTGAAACCTTAAACTTGAAACCTGAAACCCTTACCAATGTCCGAACGCGAAGAATTTCTAACCGCGAAGCAGCTTGCCGAGATACTGCAAGTCAGCGAATCGACCGTGCGACGTCTGGCCCAACGGCGGCGCATTCCGTCCGTGAAGCTGACGCCGCGCATCATTCGATTTCATCTTGACGCCGTGCGCGAAGCCCTCGACGTTCCAAGGGTCTCGTCGCCGCACCACGTGCAAACTGACGATGCTCAGTTGTCTTTTGAAGATTTGCTTTTGAGTTAGCCTCGTCTCTGGCCCAGCGGAATCGGCACCCATTTATCGTTCTGATATACGAAGGCTTGCGGTCGCTTGATGGGAAAGCGCTTTGCAAATGCGGGGTTGCTTTGCAGGAAGCGATTGATGGTGGCATTGTCACCCGTCGCTACTTTCCAGTTGCCGTCTTCGCGAATCAGGTACTGTTGCACTACCAACTTGCCGTCGGCATTCAAGGGCTTGACATGTGCGTACATCGTGGTCTGGGCCACGGCAAAGTTTCCCGAGACACTCACAGAGCCAATCTCGATTCGCTGCAATTGAAAAGTGTCCGAAGTTCGCTGCAGGCCCTGGACCAGACGTTCACGTGTCAGGCGCGTCCGCGCGGAAGACGGCAGCGCATCGTATAAAGCTTCGTACTCGCCATTCTTGAGTTGGTTGAAAATCTGTTGCACGGCCGCGCGTACGTCTCCTTGATCCGAAGGCGTCGCCGCTATCGAGGGACACGTCGGCAGAAAAATGAATGCAATGATGGCAGCGAGAATGATCTTAATCTTCATCGGCCGTTTCGTCATGTGATTGCTCATAGGTTTTGATCTTCTTTCGCAACTCGGCGCGGTAACTGAGAAACCAGGCGCACGCGCCCAATGCAGCAGTAACGAACGCCGCCGACAAATTGTTCCGCCAGACGAAAGCCGCGGCGACGACCAGCAGTACACCCGAAGCGATAATCCACGCCCGCTCGATCATCGCTTGAGTGAACTGACGTCAAACACCAGCGCGGTATCGATGGTTGCGGGCGGGTAGCATTTTTCGTTGTCGCATGCTTGGACGCGAATCTTGAACGGAACAGTGCGTTGACCCTTCGCGTCCGCGGCGGCGGTGAGTGGGATGGGAATTGTGACGCTGCCTTCATAAACCGCCAACGGCTGATCGGCGAAAGCAAATTTTTCCATCTTTGGTGCTGGATAATTGAGGTTATCGCCGACCGTGACGCCCTCGGCTTTTGTGGGCTGCACTTCCGTGGCAATCAAATAGGGGAATGTGGCCGGATTTGCATTGATGTGAAACCCGGGCGAGATGACGAGTTCAATGCTCGCTGGCGTCGACGCCGAGGGAATGAAATGGCCGAACGCCTTAACGACCTGGTCTGACGACGAGACCTCTTTTGGCGTCGGCGATGAAGACGCTGCAGGACCCATCGAGTTCTTGCAGCCAACTAAGACAAATACCGCGGCGATAGCGACGAGCAATCCCGATCGTTTCATTCTTCGCCATCTCCTTTCGCGTCCGCCCGCTTGATGCCAAACTTCTCCAGGCGATATTGCAGCGTGCGGAATGTCAGGCCGAGCAACTTCGCCGCTTTGGTGATGTTGTAGTCGGTTTGATCCATCGCCTGCAGGATCAGGTTCTTTTCCACGTCCTCAAAATTGATCCCTTCGGCTGGCAATTTGAAACCGCCGGTCACCGCGGTCTGTGATTCTTGCCGAATTTCGGAAGGCAGATCGTCCGGTGTGATCGTGTCGCCTTCGCAGAGCAGGATCGCGCGTTCGATTGCCGACTCGAGTTGGCGCACGTTTCCCGGCCAGCCGTAGTCGTGCAACATCCGTTTCGTTTCGGGCGCCAGACCTTTGATTAAACGCGACGTGTTGCGCGTGTGCTTCTTGAGGAAGTAATCGATCAGCACGGGAATGTCGTCACGGCGCTCGCGCAGCGGCGGCACGTCGATCGAGAGCACATTGATACGATAATAAAGATCGTCGCGGAAGCGGCCGTCGCCAACCATGGCGCGCAGATCGCGATTGGTGGCAGCGACGACGCGCACATCGACGGGAATTTCGTGCGTGCCGCCAACGCGCCGAATGCGTCGCTCCTGCAAAGCGCGCAAAAGTTTCGCCTGCATGCCGATGTCGAGTTCAGCGATTTCGTCTAGAAACAAGGTGCCGCGATCGGCAACTTCGAACAGGCCCTTTTTGTCGGCGTGCGCGCCGGTGAACGAGCCCTTCTCGTGGCCGAACAGTTCCGACTCCAGCAGGTTCTCGTTGATCGCTGCGCAATTCACCGCCTGGAACATTTCTGACGATCGCGGTGATTGATTGTGAATCGCGCGCGCGATCAACTCTTTGCCGGTGCCGGACTCGCCGCGAATTAAGACAGTCGAGCTGGAGAGCGCGACTTTCAAGATCATCTTCTTCACCGCTTCCATCTTTGGCGAGGCCGAGATGATTTCGACGTCGATCTTGTCCAGCGTGCCGAGCGCGCGTTTGATCGTGGCCATCAGACGGTCGCGATCGAACGGCTTCTGCAAATAATCGAAGGCGCCGCGTCGCAGCGCTTGCTTGGCAGAATCGATCGTCCCGTGCGCAGTCAGCAGGATGACGATGATTGACGAATCGAGCGCGAGCAACTGCTGCAGCAACTCGATGCCGTCCATGCCGGTCATCTTCAAATCGGTCAGGGCCAGATCGAAGCTGCGTTCCTTCGCAAATTTCATCGCGGCTTCGCCCGACGCAGCGGACGTAACGTCATAGCCGGCGCTCGACAGGATTTCCTGCAGGATGTCGCGTTGCGGTTTCTCGTCGTCAACTACAAGTATGGATTTTCGTGACATGGTTATCAGAACCACCTGCGGCAGCGGGTGGTTAGCGTTATGGCTTCAACGATCTACATTCCAGATCAACCACCCGCT
>CBFHBI010000515.1:0-3409 GCA_965653755.1 uncultured Blastocatellia bacterium | reverse complement strand
CGAAAGTTTTCTTCCAGCAATCCCATCATGGCCATCGCTGCTTTCACTGGACCCGGACTCGATTCAATGAAGTTGATCTCCATTAACGGCAGTATCCGATAATGAAGTTCGCGCGCTTCGTCCCATTTTCCAGCGAGCGCGAAATTCGTCATCTGCGACATCGAGTCGGGAATCTCGTTTGAAGCCACCGAGACGATGCCTTCGGCGCCCAGGGCAATCAGCGGCAGTGTCACCGCATCATCGCCTGACAAAACCGAAAACCCATTTGGCCGCTCGCGCAGAATCTCCATAATCTGCGAAAGGTTTCCCGAAGCCTCTTTGATGGCCACGATGTTTTCGCAATCGCGCGCAAGCCGCAGGGTCGTCTCAGCGGCGATGTTCGAAGACGTGCGGCCCGGTACGTTATAAAGCATGATCGGCAATTCGGGCACGGCTTCAGCGATCGCACGAAAGTGCGCGTACAAACCCGCTTGCGTCGGCTTGTTGTACCAGGGCGCGACTTGCAGCACGGCGTCGGCGCCAAGATCGCGAAAGCGTTTTGAATATTCGATTGCTGACGAGGTCGAATTACTGCCGGCGCCGGCGATCACTTTCGCGCGCCCGCGCGCGACTTCGATGGTTATGCCGATCACGCGAGCGTCTTCTTCCTCAGTCATTGTGGCGCTCTCACCAGTCGTGCCGCAGGGCACCAACAACCGCACTCCGCCGTTTATTTGCCGATCGACCAGCGCGCGCATGCGTTCATCATCAATCGATCCGTCCGCGTTGAACGGTGTCACCAAAGCCGTCGCGCAGCCGCGCATCCAATCAAGTTTGATCGTCATGCCATTTTTCATCTTTCGTTTAGAGGCGGGCTACTGCCCACCCTCATTGTCTACCAAACGGCGGGCGGTAGCCCGCCTCTAAACACTACGAGACTGTATTATCTGATCGAACACTTCCGAGAATTCATAGAACCCTGTACGCCCGACAATCCATTCTGCCGCCATCAAAGCGCCGGCGGCAAATCCCTCGCGCGAGCGCGCTTCGTGCGTGATGCGTATCTGATCCGCCTGCGAATCAAATCCGAGCCGGTGCGTTCCGGGAATGTAGCCGGCGCGCGTTGACGATACCGGCACCTCGCGGCCTAATCCTTGCGCCGCAATCTTTTCCAGTTGCAACGCGGTGCCCGAGGGTGCGTCACGTTTGCGTTTATGATGGGCCTCTTCGATAAAAGGATCGTAAGCCTCAACGTTACGGAACAATTCAGCCGCGCGCGCGGCGAGGCGATAAAAAATCTGTACGCCAACAGAGAAGTTCGCGCCGTAAATCAGCGCCCCATCACACCCTTCGACCAATCGGCGAACGCCTTCGATTTCCGAGAGCCAGCCCGTGGTGCCAACGACTAACGGCACTTGCGCGCCCATGCAAGCCTGAGCGTGTTGCGGCACGGCTTCTGCAACTGAGAAGTCGATCGCCACTCTGCAGCAGCGCAAATGACACCCAAGCTCATTGACACTGAGATCTGCTTCCGCCAGGTCGAGCTTTAGCGAGATCTCGTGGCCGCGTGCGACGGCGAGGTCGCCGACCAGCCGTCCCATTGCACCGTAACCTATCAGCGCGATCTGCATAGTTTTTTCACCAGCTTCACGTATAAATCAACTGCCCCGATCAATTCACGCTTGCTGACTCTTTCATGATCTGTATGTGCAACCAGAATCGATCCCGGCCCAATCAACAAAGGCTTTCCCCAATTCGAGAGATAGGGAATGTCGGTGGTGAAGCGCGCCAACATTTGCTCGAAGCCATCGACAGTAAGAAGGCGTACCGGATCGTGTCCACCCTTGCGATCGATCGTCGCCCGTCCACCAATCGTGTCCTCCAAGACGTGCCGCACTGAAGAAGAATCGGCGGCGAGCCGGAGAAAAATAGTTGCTTTGGCGGCATCGGGAATTATATTCGCGCGTTTTCCGCCGGCAATGATTCCGATGTTGCAAGTGGTCTCGCCGAAAACACGATCGCTGGGCCAATGAACCTGACGAATGTCCGCCAGGATATCCAACATCTTTTCAATTGCCGATTCGCCCTCTTCCGGATAGGCCGAATGGGCGGCGCGTCCGGCCGTCGAAATTGTCGCTTGCAGCGAACCCTTGGTGCCGACGGCGAGCTTATTGTCGGTGGGCTCGCCGTTGATCAAGTACTCGCATGATGCCGCCAGCGGATGTTCGTTGGCGAGCTTCGCGCCGGCGCGTGTCACTTCTTCGTCAACCGTGAACAGGAGACCAATCTCGTTCACGCCATCCGCGCTCAACCTTTCCGCGGCGGCAATCTGGGCTGCGATGATCCCTTTCGCGTCGCACGCGCCGCGGCCATAGATGAACTCGTCGTCTTCGTTCGACGAAATGAACGGCGGCACCGTGTCCATGTGCGTCGAGAGCACCACGCGGGGCCGAGCTTCCGTGGTAGCGATGATGTTGCCGCGCTCATCCGACACGTCCTGCACTTCGACGTGGTAACCAAGCCGAACGAGCAGATCGCCGAGTGAAGTTCCAATCTGAAATTCTTCGCCGGTGACCGACGGAATATCGATGAGTTCACGGGTGAGCCGCAGCACATCTATCGGGCCGGTCAATTAATTACCTCCGTCGGCGAGGCTGGGCCGTATGAACGCGTGCCGCGGCGCGACGCGAACTCGGTGGTTTGACCTCCACTGTCCTCGAAACACACGCGATGCAGCCGCACAATTGCTTCACTCGCCTGCCCCTCGTCAACCATGAACGTCAGATTCACACTGGAAGCGCCGACTGAAATCATTGCGACGTTGATATCGTTGATGACTGAGAAAACCTTTGCGGCAAACCCAGGCGTGCTGCGCAATCCTTCGCCAACCACCGAAATGATGGTGCGATCCTTTTCGATTTCGACTGTGCCGAGCCTTTCCAGATCGGGAATTAATTCCGGAAGATTTGCGGAGTCGTCAATCGAAAGCGACACGCTTACTTCGGAAGTGGTTACCACATCGACGGCGGTGCGATGGCGATCGAAAACTTCGAACAACGCGCGCAGGAATCCGTAAGCGCCCAGCATTCGCGCAGAGCTTACCTGCACCGTGGTAATTCCATTCTTGTGGGCGATGGCTTTGATGGTCTGCGGCGCGGCTTCCGACTGCGCTACGATTAGCGTGCCGCCTTCTTTTGGCGCGCGCGAATTGCAGACGCGTACGGGAATCGATTTATCAATCGCCGGTTGAATCGTTTTCGGGTGCAGCACCTTCGCGCCAAAGTAGGCCAGTTCTGCAGCTTCCTGATACGACAACACCGGAATAGTGCGGGCTTCCGGTACGACGCGTGGATCCGCGGTGAGCACGCCACTGACGTCGGTCCAAATTTGAATCTCGCGCGCCTCCAGCGCGGCGCCGACGATGGCCGCC
>CBFHBI010000514.1:0-3411 GCA_965653755.1 uncultured Blastocatellia bacterium | reverse complement strand
GATGCCGCGCGATCGAGGCTCCGCGTGCAGACCGATTAAGCGGGCCATAGATCGTCTTGGTGGCGGTGAACAGAATCGCGGTTGGAATTTTCGAAAGCTGCAATAGCAGCCGCGGATCGATGCGAGAGGTGACGCCTTCGCGCAGCGGATTAACGAAGCGAATAATCCAGCCGTTGTTCTCGGCGCCGTAAATCCAAGCGGACATATGACCGCCCGGCTTCACTCTCGAGGTGATTGATTTGAAGCCGCCCCGAGGATCGGGCAGGTGATGCAATACACCAATCGAGAACGCGTAATCAAACACGCGCGCGAACGGTAGATGGTAAATGTCCGCTTGCACGATGTGCGCGTTTGGCAAATCGCGCGTGGCCACAAAGGCGGTTTCGACGGCGTCGCTCAAATCAACTCCGATGACGTCGCGCGCGCCGAATTGGGCCGCGAGCTGCGTATGTCTGCCCTTTCCGCAGCCGCCTTCGAGAACGACTTTGTCTTTGAAAAACTCGCGAGTGACGGGAGCTATCCATGCGAGAAATTGATTTTCGTATCCTTGCTCGAATTGATTGAAGTGTTGCCACTGCCAACCGAAGTTTGCGGCGGTCGCAGCTTTGTCTTCTTCAATGTCTTCGATCGCCGCAAAGCGCGGCACGCCCCTAACGATCGGCCAAGTCTTACTGCACGCTCCGCAGACGACCGTGCCGCCGATAATTTCCCGGCCGTCAAGTTTGTCCACCGCCGCAATCTTGATTGCGCCGGAGCACGCGGGACACGAGAGATACTGGATGAGTCGTTCCTTCAAGAAACCAACTGAGAGTCAGAGCACTTTACTATCGCAACAGCGTCTTAGCCAAGCCGTCTGTGATATATTGCGCGTCTTTGCGGGAGCGCACGAATCCGTGCACGCGGTCCGCGGGCATCCAGCCTGCGCTTCGTTAAATAATGATCGACGAGCAATCAAATTCGCGAGTTCAGTGGGCGAAAGTTATCGACCACACGCGCTGCATCGGCTGCCATGCGTGCACCACGGCCTGCAAATCTGAAAACGTGGTGCCCATCGGCGTGACGCGGACTTACGTCAAGCACGTCGATGTCGGCGTGTTTCCGCAGACGCGGCGTGCGCACCAGGTCACGCGCTGCAATCAATGCGCGCACGCGCCATGCGTAGTCGCGTGTCCGACTGCGGCGATGTTCAATCGAACAGACGGTATCGTCGATTTTGATATTTCGATCTGCATCGGCTGCAAAGCGTGCATGGCCGCTTGTCCTTACGACGCGATCTTCATAAATCCGAACGATCATTCCGCCGAAAAATGTAACTTCTGCGCGCACCGCATCGATGTGGGACTAGAGCCGGCTTGCGTCGTCGTCTGTCCGACCCAAGCGATCTTGATCGGCGATATGAACGATGAATCTTCATACGTCGCGCAGATCGTCCTTCGTGAACCCGTCAATGTTCGTCGCCCCGAGAAAGAAACGCTGCCGAAACTTTTCTACAAAGGAGCGCATCAAGCGACGCTCGATCCGCTGGCCGCGCGACGCCCGGAAGCGGGCCTTTTCATGTGGAGCGAGCAGCGCGAATCAAGCGAGCACGTCGTCTCAGGCAACCCAACCTACAACAACACTTCGGCGGCAGCGCTGTTGAGTTATGACGTGGCGCATTCAATCCCGTGGGACTGGCGCGTGAGTTTGTACACGTGGACGAAAGGAATTGCGAGTGGGGTTTATCTCGTGGCGGCGCTTCTGGTGTTGTTTGGGTTTATGAATCTTGGCGATCCCCTGTGGATAGCGATCGCACCAATTGTTTCGGCTGTATTCCTCGGAATTACGGGTGGCCTTTTAATCTGGGACCTCGAGCATCCGGCGCGGTTCTTCATGATCTTCACACGCTCTCAGTGGCGTAGCTGGTTGGTTAAGGGCGCCTACACCATTGCGGCTTATTCGTTGGTACTTGGCGTACACTTACTTCTCCTCTTCATTGCCCCCCGTAAACCAGATCTCGCGTATTCAGTGTTGCGCTGGTTGGTGTTCCCCGCGATCATCCTCTCAGCGCTTACCGCGATTTACACCGCCTATTTGTTTGCGCAAGCAAAGGCTCGCGACTTATGGCAGAGTGCTTTGTTGCCACCACATCTGTTGACACAGGCATTGCTGCTGGGATCAGCGATACTCTTACCGCTCGCGGTGTGGGCCGGGTCATTTTATGATCTGCGCGGTTATCTATCTTTCCGAGAGCCTGGTTTCCCGTTGCTTTGGATGCTGGCTGTCACAACGTTGCTACACCTTCTGATGGTCGCCGGTGAACTTTCGCTCACGCACAGTACCGCTCATACCAGAGCAGCGATTTGGGAAATGACGCGCGGACGGTATCGTACTTTCTTCTGGACCGGACTTATTCTGAGCGCGCTGGGGGGAGTCATTCCAATCGTAGTATTGGCAGGTCAGCTTCCAATCATGGAGGGCGCTCCAATCTATGCGCCTACGGTTGGCGTGGGCGCAACCCCATTGGCATTAATCGGGCTGGCGCTCTACGAGCACGCTTATGTGCAGGCGGGTCAATCGGTGCCGCTCGCTTGAATGAATTGAATCAATTTTCTGTTCGCGCTCATGTTCTGTAGCAAATCTCTGAAAGGACACAATCCAATGTTCCCCAAATACTTCAGCAGCCACGTGGCGTTCGTTCTTTTGATTGCGGCGATTTGGGCGTGTGGCAATAGCGGCACCAACACCGGCGATCTCGATAAAGCCAACAAGCTGGTCGACGAAGGCAACACCGCCGTCGAGCAGGTGAAGACGTTCTTCGAAGACGCCGACGCCAAGAAAGAACAGATGATGCACACCGACCGCAGGCGGGTGGCGGAAGCGCGTGTGCACGCCGCCGAAGCCATCGCCGCCTATGACAAGGCCGCGGAAAAATGTAAAGAGGCTGCGTCGAAATTCGACGAGGCGAGCCGCCTTCAGGTCAACGACAAATTCAAGCAATACCTGATCGTGAAGACGAAAGAATTCAACAAGCGCGCCGAGTTGATGACGGCTGCCAAAGATACGCCGCAAGCGCTGATTGAGAGCACCAATTGGTCGAGCTTCGCCAATCGCGCCAATTCAAATCAATCGAAGGTCGAAGGACTTCTGAAGGAAGCGAACGACCTGGCTGCGCAGGCGGACAAGATTTATAAAGACAATCCGGACATTTTTAAGAAGTAGATTAGTTTGGAGTACCGCCTTCAGGCGGCTGTTTTGGTTAGCCGCTAAAAGCACAACTCTAAAACACGACCGTATGGAATGGTTCAAGCGCCAATTCTCATTCGACCTTCCGGTCGAGATGTTTCCAAACGTCGTCGAGCGTGTGCGTGGTCCTCCCGCCAGACTCGAAGAATTAACGCAGGGGACATCGCGACAAACATAAACGCGACGTGA
>CBFHBI010000513.1:0-3416 GCA_965653755.1 uncultured Blastocatellia bacterium | reverse complement strand
ATTACCAATGGCTCGGCTTGTTCAACTAACAGGCACTGGCCTGGCAGAAGCCCGCGCAACAGTTGCCTGCACCGGAACAACAAGGCTTTGTTCCCTGCGGACAGGGACTGCCGTTCGGAATGCAACCGCTGCCGCTCTGCGCTGGGGTGGGCGCGCTGATAGAAATGATCACCGGTAAGGTCAATGCCAGCGGGGCATACTTAAGTACCAAATCGCGGCGCGAAAGAGATCGCGGTCCCGTTGTCTTCACGTCCTCGACCAGATGAAATCGCCGCAGTTGCCGGACGCCGAGCCAGACGAGATCATCATCGACAGGTGTGCCCAGCTCATCCTTCAGCAACCGCGCCGCCTGACTGGCGGTCGTTTTCCCATCGCAATGTTTCCAAACCAGAGCCGCCGTCTGATTCAGGCAATGAGCCTCGTTTCGCTCCACGTCATAAACCAGGGTCTCATCATCCAGTTCCTGGACGATGAGATTATTCGTTACGGCAAGCGGTAGTCGCGGGATGGCCTTCATAACATGATGGGTTGATTGACCGCCACTTCTTACCTCTGTTTCCAGGTTAAGTCAATAGAAACAATCCCTGTGGTAATCGTTCTTAGTCGATGGCGGGGCCTGACGCTTGAGCTATTTCCTGATTACGCAAGCGTCGTTTGCGCAGCCAGAGAAACAGAACCAGCGCGGCTGCCAGCAGAGCCACAAACCCAAGGACCAACAAGACCAGAAATACCGCGACTCCGATGCCCAGACCAACTGGGTCAGGAGCGACGTCAATGAAATTGGACAAAGCGAACATTAGTTGTCTTTCTCCTCCAGAACCCTGGACAGTATCTCTGGATCCACATTGCCGCCGGAAAGCACTACGCCAACTCGCCGGCAGGTACCCGGCAACTTTCGGCGAAACACTGCTGCGGCCGCGGCAGCACCAGATGGCTCAACCAGGATTTTCATGCGGAACAGCATGAAACGCATGGTCGCCAGTATTTCTTCATCACTCACGGTCAGCACGTCATCAGCATTTGCCTGCGTGATGGGAAATGTCAGCGAGCCCGGAATCTGCACGCGCAACCCGTCGGCGATGGTTGGCGGCGGCTCAATCTTCACGCGTTCGCCCTTGGCCACCGACTGTTGGGTGTCGTTTGCCGACTCCGGTTCGACGGCGAAACATTTGATTGAAGGCTTGATCGATTTCGCGGCCGTGCTAACGCCGGCGAATAATCCCCCGCCGCTGCACGGCGTCGTGATCGCGTCGAGTTGCGGCACGTCTTCGAGGAACTCCAATCCGGCCGTGCCCTGCCCAGCCATGATCAAGTAATCATCGTAAGCCGGGACGGGAACCAGACCCTCGCTTTCCGCAATGTCGCGACCAAACGCGTCGCGATCGTCTTTGTGCCGATCGAAGACGCGAATGTCAGCGCCGTAAGAACGCATGCCGGCGACTTTCATTTTCGGCGCATCGTCGGGAATGCAGACTACTGCGCGCACGCCCGCTTCGCGTGCCGCCAACGCGACGGCTTGCGCATGGTTGCCGGACGAAACCGCGATGACGCCGCGCTGCTTTTCTTCGTCGCTGAGCGAGCGAATCTTGTTGGTCGCGCCGCGCGCTTTGAACGCGCCGGCGCGTTGGAGGTTTTCGCATTTGAAAAAGACTTCGGCGTCCGCAACTTCGTTGAATGAACGCGAAGTCATTACCGGCGTGCGATGCACGCGTCCCTTAATGCGGTCGGCGGCTTGTTTGATTAGGTCGAAGGTCAACATAACGTCAGTACCGCCTGCGGTAGCGGGCGGTTGGACTCGGAATAAATTGTCCGCCAGATTGACGACGATCAACCCGCCGCTACCGCAGCGGGTTCTGACTTCATCTCAAAGACTTCAGCGAATCTTTCGACGATTCGATCCTCGACTGCGGCGATCTCAAGATCATGGCCCAGCAGCTCTTTCATCGAAGTCACCGGCTCGCCTTCACATGGAACGATTAAACTAAAATAGCTGAGGTCGGTATTCACATTCAGCGCAAAGACGTGGGTAGTGATCCAACGCGCGATGTGCACGCAAAACGCCGCTAATTTGCCGCGTACGGAGTGCGCGCCGGACAAGCCTTTGATCCTAAACGCTGCGATGCCGAAGTCGCTCAACGTGCGAATCAAAACCTCTTCCAAATCGCGGACATAGCGATGAACGTCTTCACGATCGGGACTCAGATTGATGATTGGATAACCAACCAGTTGGCCAAGGCCATGATAAGTCGTTTTGCCGCCGCGGTTCGTTTCAATCACGCGAATATCTCGGGTTCGCAAAACTTCTTCGGAAGCCAAAACTCCTTCGGTCGCCGAGCGGCGCCCCAGGGTCAACGTGTGCGGATGCTCGAGCAGAAGCAACGTGTCCGGCTGCGCGCCCGTCAAAACCGCGCGCTCGGTTTGCTTTTGGATTGCCAGCGCAGTCGCATAGTCAACGAGTCCCAGACGGTCAACCTGGAGTGTTCGCTCGCGCATCAAGTTTGGAGTACCGCGTTCACGCGGAATCGATAGTCTAAGACATTCCGCCTGAAGGCGGTACTCCAGACCTTCGCTTACTTGACTGACAATGCCCAATGACGCAGGCTTGAAGCACAATCAACAGGAGTTCACCAATGAAGAAAATTATCGTCGGTATTTGCATCGTGATTTTGTTCTCTACCGCTGCCGTCGCGCAGACCCGCAATCGCGCAACCAAAAAACCCGCGACCAAGACAACCACTTCGACCGCGGACGCGGCGGCCGCGGTACGTACCGAAGGCGCCACCAAAGTCGCGACGCAGATAAAATACCTGTCGACATTCCTGTTCCTGGTGGGCGGCGTGGCCAGAGGCATCGAAGCCATCGATGCGCAAGCCAATGCGGGACAACCATCGCCGACAAATGAAAAGAACAAGGCCCAACTCAGAGCGAGATTCACCGATTTTCGCGTAGCAATGGACTCGCTCGAAGTTTATTTTCGCAGCACTCCGGAGTTGCAGCCGTACTACACGAAATTGGTCGGCTCAGCCTCGGGCGCCGCCGACGCCGAAGCGCAAGCCACCGCCGGCCAGTTCAATCAAGCCGGAAAGACACTGCTGGGAGTGGTTGGTAGATTGACCGACGTGCTGCTGGCAATGCGTTGAAGGCGTAATGAGTTTCGACTATTGGACTCTGTTGCAGAAGCTCGCAAACTATCTTGAAATTGGTAACTCGACAGTGAATCTGCTCCCATGCCCCGGGGCGCTCTCGACTCTAATCGTGCCGCCATGCGCGGTCGCAATCCAGTAGGCGATCGAAAGTCCCAGGCCCGCGCCGCCCAGCGCGCGCGAACGCGCTTTGTCAACGCGATAAAAACGATCGAAAACATGCGGTTGATCTTTTTCGGGAATGCCGATGCCGTTATCGCGCACCACGATGCA
>CBFHBI010000512.1:0-3427 GCA_965653755.1 uncultured Blastocatellia bacterium | reverse complement strand
GCCCAATTCGGAACGCAAACGGCGACGCAGGAAGCTCTGAAACAACGGATGCAGGCGATATTCTTCGCCGGTGGCATCGCTCGCCACCGTCATAAAAACGTTGCCACGCACCAGGGCCGGCAAGACTGCAGCGGGACGCACTTCCGGAAACAGACGCGCGCAACTTTCCAGGTCGATTCGTTCAAGCAAGGCAATGCGCATCAGAAACTGCTGCACCGACGGCGCCTCCTGCGCGAAAACTTCTTCGGCAATGTATTCAAAAATGTCGCGCTCGGAATGGCGCAGAACTGCCAGCGGATCGGCTTGCTTTCCATCCGCCGCCAGCGCTTCACGTTGGGCCATCTGACGCACGAGTTGCAGGGCTGTAATCCAACCATGCGTGAGTTCGCGGTATTCGCGGAGTTGTTCGGCAGTCAACGCGAGCCCGAAAACCTTTCTGAATAATTCCTGCGTTTCCTCGGGAGTGAAGAGAAGATCGTCACGCCCAATAAAGGCGATCGCGTGCTGCGAGCGCAAACGCGCGAGCGTCAGCGGCGGCGTCTCGCGCGAGATGATTACCAGGTGAACCATCTCGGGGAGATAAGCGATCAGCCTATCGAGCACGGCGTGGACGTGTGTATCGCTGCCGAGGTGATGATAATCGTCGAGCACGATGGTCAAGGGCTGCTCGAGCTGTTCGAAGATTTCATTCAAGAGGATGTCGGCAGCGCGTTCCGGTTGTGGCGCCAACTCCTGCGATTGCTGCAAGTAGGCGAACAACGTTTCGCCAAAATGCGGAACCCGCTGTTGAATTCCGTAAGCGAGGTAACCGAGGAAGGCGTAAGTGTCGGCATCGGTGTGATCAAGCTGATACCAAACGTACGGCGCTTCCTGTTTGCGCAGAAAATCAGCGACGAGAGTGGTCTTGCCCGAGCCGGCGTTGGCCGTGACCAGCGTTACCGGCACGTTGATGTCTGTCTGCAGGCGCTCAATCAGACGCGATCGCGCCAGAATGTCCGGTGCGGGCCGTGGGGGCAGCAACTTTGTGCGCAGAAAAAACGAGGGCACCGCGGACGGAGCCAGGCTCGGCGTCTCTTGCTGGCTCGGCTTATCTTGATCGCCAAGATCTGCGCTCGATCGTTTCTGCGTGCTCATGCTGCCGAAGGCGAAGCCTAGCATAAGCTGAATCGGCAATCGATGTAACGCAAGCCGTCAGCTGGGTGATGCCCTACTTTCATTGACTGGAGCGCAACCGTCTCGGTTGCAAGCGAGGACGCTTGCGCTCCAGTCCAAAGCGAGCGCTGGGGTGAGTTAAGTTTGATAGTCCGGCCGCGAAGAGATGGGTCTCAGCCGGGAAGCTTTGAATGACAAAAGGTTGTCGGCCAGGGCGCGGCCGGCGCGTCCCGGCGTTGCCGCGAATTCCGCAATGGCCGCCGCGCGCCCGCTCGTCTCATTCCAGGCAGCACGGGCATGATCTTCGCCGAGCCCGTAGGTCTGAAACAAGGTGACGGTTTCTTCGAGCGTGAAGGCTAGCTCAGCTTCATCCAAAACGCGCAGCATCTGCTTTGAACGCATTCGCCACAAAGGTGTGGGCGGCAAACTGCGACAGGTAATTAGCACGTGAACATCAGACGGCAGCAGCGGCAACCAGCGTCGAAAGAAGGGCACCACCCAATCGGCATCATAGACGTGATGGAGGTCCTCGATCACGATGAGCAAAGGCTCTGCTTTCGCTTCGCTAAGTTGAAAGATAAGCGCATCGGCCAGCAGGCCGGCGTTATCGCCATCGACGGTGGTCGCCAGGTCGATTAGAGTGCTCGCGTTGAGCGAGGGTCGTTGTCGCCGCAAAGCTGCGGTCAAGTATTCACAGAACAGCCGTAACTCGTTATCGACCGCCTCGACTTTGTACCACGCCACAGAGCGGCTGAGGTGGCGGCTGAAATCCACTGCCAGCGTCGTCTTGCCTGAGCCGGCGCGTCCGTTGACGACGGTCGCGTTGGCAGAATAGAGATTTTCCGTCAGTCGCTTTAGCAGACGCGTGCGGGAGATGCGCGGCGTCACCGCCGGAATCGCAATTTTCTCGTGGATAAAGTGCTGCTGAATCTTCATAAGCAAGGCGTTCATTGTCGTTTGCGGGACCCGACCGCGATTGGTCTGTATTGTGCGGATTGCCCCTTGAGGAATTCTTGAGGTTTGATTGCAGCGACTCAAAAGTGATTGAAATATCAAAGAGAAAAAATTCTTGACAGCAACGATTCCTGCGAATAGACTCCCGCGCGATTACTTGCAACGCTTCTGCCTTAAGAAGCTGCTATTAATCACGTCCCGCGACCTCATTCGAAGAAGACTCTTCCCAGAGATCGCCTCAACCGATTGATTGTCGTCGAATCGCCTCTACCGAAAGGAAAGCCCCCCAATGTTCTCACGTTCACTGCCCAAGTTTCACAGACGGCAGTTTGGTTTTGGCGACGGTGACTGACGCCCTCAGTAACATTCTGGAGAATCACACCTACGATTCACAGGGCCGAGCCATAACCTCCGAGAAGCACGGCGGCGTCGAACATTACTCGCTTACATTCGTGAACAACGCCGAGACCGACGTGACCGACGGATTGGGCCGCGTCACCAAATATTTCTTCGATAAATCGAAAGGTCGCAACCTCGTCACGCAGGTACAAGGCTTGTGCAGTTGTGGCGGCGGCGGTTCGCAAACGCAAACGTGGACTTATGACAGCCAAATGAACGTCATCAGCCGCACCGATGCGCTCAATCACACGGTGAGCTACACCTATGATTCAAACGGGAACCGGCTGACTGAAACGAGCGTCCTGGGCACGACAGACTTCACCTACAACCAGCTCGGGCAAGTACTCACCGCAACTGATGCCATGGGCGGCACCATGACGAACACCTACGATGCCGCGGGCAATCTACTCTCCATAACTGATGCTTTGAGTAACGCGACGAACTTCGTATCCGCCGGCGATAACTGGCGGCACAGGGCTACAGGAATCGACTGCTTATGACGCCGCCGGCAATGTCACCAGCCGCACTGATACGGCGGGCCGCGTGACGAGCTTCGCGTACGACAACGCGAACCGTCTAATCAGCGTCACTGATCCTCTGCTGCAAGTCACGCAGGATGAACACAACGCCCGCTGGAATGTCGGCGGGGTCATCGATGCGCTGACGCTACCGTGGCCCTGCGGGTATGACGCGCTCGGGCGAGTGACTGCGACAACCCGTGCCGGAATGCAGATGAGTTATGCCTACGACGCGGTCGGCAATCGCACACAGCGCACCGACTACAACAACATGACGACGAATTACGCCTTCGACGCGCTGAATCGTCTGACGCAGATTACTTATCCCGATAGCACGACTGCGACGTATGCTTACGACAAGCTTTCGCAATTGACGTCGGCCACCAATATCAACGGCACGGTCA
>CBFHBI010000511.1:0-3432 GCA_965653755.1 uncultured Blastocatellia bacterium | reverse complement strand
ACATTTCGCCGCCCCCTGCGGCGAAAACTCCGGAATCTTTATTTCACCTCTTTTGCTCTCAGCAGCCAAATGTCGGTTGGTGGGAATGCTGTGCGACTATGAAAGACGGTCTCAAAGCTGTCAAATTGAGGTTCACTCGCGGCCATTTTGGGTGTGACGATCGAGCCTTGGACTTTCGCAACGACAATATATTCGACGTGGTTTGTCTGCAGGAATGATTTAAACCTCGCCTCATCTTTGGAAGCTTCCGCGGAAGTGATGAATCGCTGGTCTGCAATACCGGACAGCACCCGTACCGTTCCTTCATCGCAAAAAATTCTAGTTCCGGAATTCCGATCGAAATGATCGCGCAGGTAATCTGCGACGGCACGCTGCACGCGATATTGTTTCACCGTGCCGACTGCGCCGGCGAGTTGAATGCTCGCATCGACGCTGCAAAGCACGACGATGACAATCAGCGATGTGCGGGCAATTTGCGGACGCCGTCTTTGAATGAAGAGAAACGTCCACGCCAGAATCGGCAATCCGAGCGTGAACAGGATTAGGCCATAGCGCGCAAAGATGATTGGTTGTTGATGTGTCAGGTACGCGAGGACGAGCAGCGCGAGGAAGGCGAAAAAGAAGAGCAGCGGCGGCCACGTCGCGCCGGGCTGGTCGCAATTCAAAGGTCGTGTGAAAAGGCTGCGTGGATTTTTGAGGACGAACCAGGCGGCGGCAAACGACGCAATCAACACGGTGACATCGGATGAAATCAGAAGGGTTGAAGTATCTTTCAGCACATTGACGAACGAGAAATGCGCGATGGCCGGATTCATGCGCAAAAGCCAATCGTGATATTGCTGGCGCTGGACAAAACATTCGAGCCAGTTGCCGGTGGCCTTCCACGAAATATAAAACCAAAACAGAGGCGGCAGGGCGAGAATGATGAACGCGACGATCGATATCCGCCGTTCTCTGGCGAATTGAAGGAAGGGAAGGAGGGCGATTAGCATCCAGCTTTCGACCCGGGTCAGTCCTGCCAATGCTGCAAAGATGGCGGCGATAATCCAGTTTTCGGTCAAAACAAAATAGAGAGCTGCCAGGACGAAGAACGCATGCGGCACGTCGGTCATCGCTGACGCCGAATAAAAAATGTGCAGCGGATTGAACGCGATCAGCACAAACATCCAGCGCGCCGCTGTTTCATTATTCGTCAGGCGCGTGGTCGCGAGATAAACGAACACGCACGTCGCCGCACCGAACAAGGCTGCGATGATTTTCCCCGAGTAGAACCCATTGCGAATGACGAGATTTAAAAGCGCTGAAATGAATTGATAGAGAGGCAGCCAAAATCCAAACAGATCGGTCAGGTCAAAGCTGCCATTTGACAGCTTGGTGCTAAGCGTTCCGATTTCCTGAATGTATGCGTAAGCGTCGCCGAAAGCGTTGGGCAGGAAGAATGCGCCGAGGATGCGCGGCACTAAGGCCAGTGAATATAGTGCGACCAGTTTTCGCATTCTTGGTCGCAAGTTACCGATCCTCCAACAGCGCAGGATCGCGCTTGAAGTGGAAGATACCAATTACGACCACGCGATTCTCCTCAAGAATGTAATGCACGCCGTATGGGAAGCGACGCAAAAGCGCGCGACGTACTTCGCCTCGAATTAACGAGAACTGTATCGGGTTGCGTGAAATGTTTTCGAGGGTTCTATCGATCTCAACGGCGAATTCAAGGCCTAGCTGCTCGCGTTGATTTTCATACCAGGCTATCGATTCATCCATCTCCGTTTTGGCGATGCGACGGAATACGATTCGGGCAGGCATTATCGGTACTTTTCGTTGATTTCGTCCCTGATGGACTCCCACGGAATTACATCGTCAGGGTTGCGTCGGTGCGCGGCGAGTCTGCGGTCCAATTCTTCTGCTTGTTGACGCGTCAACGGTGGCTCATAACCTTCTTTGGCCACGGTTTCCCAGAGCGTATCTATAAGTTCGACGCGCTCTTCAAGCGGGAGTGCGCGAGCTTGCTCGACCAGTTGTGAGTCCATTGGCGAAGTCTAACGATTTGGTTGTTCAAATACAAGACCGTTGCTTGTGGCGTCTGCCTTCGCTTGTTATAGTCACCGTTCTCTAATCGACATGCGAAATGGCGACGGCGAACGAAGAGAAAGTGCTGGCGACGAACCGCGCGGCGTTTCATAATTATCATATCTCGACGAAGTACGAGGCGGGCGCGGCCTTGACCGGAACTGAAGTGAAGAGCGTGCTCGACGGGCGCATTCAGTTGAAAGATTCTTATGTGGGCGTGCGGGATGGCGAGGCGTGGCTTTTCAACGCGCACATCTCACCTTACACGCATGGGAATCGCGCGAATCACGATCCGCTGCGCACCCGAAAGTTGCTGTTGCATCGACGCGAGATCGACAAGCTCGACAAGTCGGCGGCCGCGGACGGGATGACTCTGGTAATCACGCGTGTTTACATCAAGAGCCGTAAAATAAAATTCGAAGTTGGCGTCGCCAAAGGTAAGAAGTTATACGACAAGCGCGAGACTGAGTTGCGGCGGATTGTCGATCGAGAGACCCGTGCGCAATTAAAACAACGAAATCGATAATAGAAGCGAGGATAAATATGGACGTTATTGGAAGCTCGAAATCAATTAATGAAATAGATGCGCAAGCGTTGGCGGTCGGCGTTTTCAAAGATGAGAAGGCGAACAATGGTTTATTGAAACGGTTGGACGCCGCCACCAGCGGAATGATTTCCGACGCTATCGATTCGGAAGAATTCAACGGCAAGCAAGGCGATACGGCTTACTTTCATGTTTCGAGTAAATCGATCAAGACACGTCGCATTCTGTTGATTGGTTGCGGCGATCGCGATTCGTACAAAGCCGCGCAGATAAGTCAGATGGCTGGAACGGCGGTGAGATTTTTGCGCGGGAAGAGTGTGAAGACTGTCGCGATCGTTCCGCGCAGCGATGGAGATGTGGAAAGAGTTGCGCAAACGGCTGCGGCCGGCGCGGTGATGGGATTATTCGAGCCCGACAAGTATCGCACGACAGACAAAGAGCAGCGCGAGATCAAGTCAACGACAATTGTCATTGAAGGCGCCGACAAGAAAGCGGTCCAACGCGGAGCGGAGCGCGGGCGCATCATCGGCGAATCAACCAACTTCACGCGCGACCTGGCGAACGAACCGGGCGCGTGGATGACGCCGACAATCATGGCCGACCGGGCGAAGCAAGTGGCAAAAGAATTCGGATTGAGCTTCGACGTGCTCGATCAAAAGCAGATGGAAAAGCTCGGCATGGGATCGCTTTTGGGCGTGGCGCGTGGATCGGATGAACCGCCGAAGCTGATCGTTCTGAAGTATGAACCTTCGCGGTTTAAGAGAAGCAAAGGCGAGTTGCTCGCGTTGGTTGGGAAGGGAATCACGTTTGATTCGGGCGGC
>CBFHBI010000510.1:0-3438 GCA_965653755.1 uncultured Blastocatellia bacterium | reverse complement strand
ACGGGTAGCTCGTGAGGAAGCGGTCCTCCGCCGCCGAGCCGGCCTTGGCGGTCTGCTCGTCCACCGCCTGGATGCCCTTGAGCGCGGCGATGACGTGCTGGCGGAAGGCGCCCTGGTTGCTGATCGATTCGGGCTTGAAGACAATCGTCAAAGGCTTCTTGGTTGTCAGGTCATTGATCTTGACTGTATTCGTGGCGACATCAACTGCCGTGACAGTTCCACCAGCGATGGTGAAAGTGCCAAACAAAACCTCTTGAGCCGTCAGGTGAGTTCCATCCGCCGACTTTTCGCCCTTGGCATTGAACTGGTCTTTCAGTTTGATCTGTTCGAACTGGGCCGGCTTTGCATTCTCATACTTTGGAATCGAATCCGGCGGATACTGCCTAATCTTTGCCTTATCAACTGTGACGATGATCGACTGCTGGGCGCCGCTCAGCGAGCGACTGCTGACGGTCACTTCTTTCGTGGACGGGTTCAGCGAAGTTACGATTCCTTTGGCGCCGCGCGACCATGCCAGTTTTTCGGCCTGGTTCTTCTTGGCAATCTCCGATTGGCTGACTACGATAATTTGCTGCGCCGGAACTGACTTCTGATAGGCCGCGACGAATCCTCGCGCCACCACGCCATCGCCGACGGTGATCTCGGTCAGAGAAGTCTCTTCGGCCTTACTCTTATCAACCTCGCCTGGCGGGATTCGCTGATAGGTCGTCTTCTCGTTGACTTTCGCCAACACCACCGATCCGGCCGCGGTCTTGATCGTGATCTGCCCGCCGGAAGCATTGATGTCGGTTACCTTGCCGGCAACCTGCGTCGCCTTGATAGCTGGATCGGACGTTTGGGCCGAAGCCAGCCCGGCGGAACAAATTAGTACCAGGCCTGAAATTAGAATCGAAATTGTGCGCACGGTCTTATCCCTGTGAGTTTTTAAAGTAATCATTATTTACGCCCCACCGAACCAGTTGGTTGCAAAAACTTCAGAATATTGCGACAGATGACTGCCGAAAGAATGGATCGACGTTCAAAATGATCGATTTATTAGCGCTGCTTTTTTTGTTCGCCTTCTCGTTTTTCGTCTATTTGCGCGACCATCGCATCGAATTTCTGTTGCTGCTCGGGGGTGAGCAAAGCGCGAATCTTGGCGCGGGCCTTCTGCCGCGGCTCGTCAAAGCGCGGCTTCACTTCTGCTCGCAGCGCTTTATATTCGTTCTTGGTTTCATCGAGAATCGCGCTGACAGACTTCATCTGATCGTCATTCAAGCTCAGATCACGACGCAGCTTTTCCATCTTGGCGCCCGGCGTTGGTTTCTCGGGCCGGCTCATCGCTCGATAAAAACCGGTGACTGCGCCGCCGGTGCATGCGCCCAACACAAATACCACCGCCAGCACCAGCCAAACCTTCAGAGTTGTGTGACCTTGCATTGTCATTTCGAGTTTGCCTCGTAATTACGATCGACGACGATATTGAAAACCTCTTCACGCGACAGGCCATTACGGCTCGCCAGCACCGTCTGCTCGACACCTGGTTCGAGTGCGCCGACCAACGGCTCATCGTCCGCCTGCGCCACGGGCGCAACTGCCGGAGTCGTCCAGACCGTGAGCACGGCAGCCAGAATTGCAATTAGGGCCATCGCCGGAATTGCCCGCCAGGCGACCTGAATCACTGATCCCCAGCCGCGCGACTCTTCACTCCGGCGGCGCTCTTCGTTAATCGCGGCGCGCACTCGAGTAAAGAGAAAAGGGGACGACGCGGCACTTTCGGTTTCGGCTTCGGCAGCCGTGGCTGCTCGCAGCACGATCTTTCCGACTCGGTCCAACTCTTCATTTTTTTGAGCGTCTGATTTGAACATCTCGAACGTCTCCTGCGGCTTCAGTTTACCGCGCTCATCACCAAAAGACGATTAAAAACCCGCGAAAGTTACAAGGATTTCTGCGCACCTTGGGCTGGATTTTTCATCATAAATAACGTTGCAAGACGCGGCGAAGATTCGCGCGCGCGCGATGCGCCCGCACTTTTACTTTCGATATCGACCACTTGGTCACTTCCGCAATTTCCGCCACAGAAAATCCTTCCACGTCCAGCAAAGTCAACACCAGCCGATCGTCTGCGCTCAAACGCGACAAGAGTTTTGTGGCCAAGTCTCGCGACACAAGTTCCGTCTCAACATCGCGCGGCGGCGAGCGCATCTGCGCCGCAAATTCCTGCGCCTCGCTCTCTTCGATATCGCCAAAGCCCTGTTCGGGCCGGCGACGCGCGCGGCGGAGGTGATCGTAACAACAGTTGATGGCTATCTGTGCTAGCCACGCCTTAAACGACGCTGCATGCGTCCCGTGATAACTGCCCAACGCGAAGTAGGCCTTAGTAAAACTGTCCTGGATGATCTCTTCGATTTGTTCGCGCTGGGCGAAGAAACGGCTGGCCACGCGTGCGACTTGCCGGCGGTGCCGCTCGAACAAGTGCTCAAACGCGCTCTCGTCACCCGAAGCGGCGGCGGCGACCAGAACATCATCTGTCGGCTCGTTTACTTCCACGCTCTTCAACAATTGCGACATAAGACGGTCGCGTCATGCTTTGATTCGCTCGCTGTTTTTCCAACTGACGCGATAGCGCGCAGTCAAAGCGAGACCCAGACTGGCGACAAGCAAACCCGCTTGGATGAAAGGCCAAACATAGGGAATCGAGGACAACACAATCCAGAACGTCACGCCGAGCAAGAGCATAACCGACTCGGACTTGACCTGCGGCAACAATTTTCGTTGCAACCAGCGGCCGGTCGCCGCAACGATCACGACCCGGCCGAAAACCGTCGCCACCACTGCGAGCAAAAGCGCCAACAGCGAGATCGCCACTCCGACGATCGACGGCAGCAACCACAAACCGCCGATGACCCCCAGAGTGATCACCAACGATCCTGTCAAGCCAATTAACGCCACCCGCACACTGGTCAATTGTAATCGAGTTACCGCGCGGCTGATCGTGTTGGGCATCACCGCGGTCAGCGCCAGGGCGATGACAAACCAAATGAGAATCGCCAGCAGGCGCGTGCCAAAAAATACTGCCGACAACTGCGGATGCAACACGCTAAACGGTTCACGCATTACGTGGCGGAGTTGATCTTCATAACCCGCGTACATGATCGTGACGCTCTTGGGATCGCGATCCCGGGCGGCTTTGTCGTTGTAATACACCCCGCCAAGCACAATCACGTCGCCACCGATGCGCGCACCGGGCCGTTGAATTACCGAGCCGCCAATCGCGGCCACATCGCCGTCCACTGATCCTTCGACAATCACGTCGCCGCCAAACGACATGGCTCCTTCTTTAACCGTGCCGGTGATGCGAATGGATTGACCCATGCCAAAGACGGTGTTGTTGACGACGCCGTCAATCACGCGCGCCTGCGGATCGTCAGGATGGTCGTTGGCGGGTGGGTGCGCGCT
>CBFHBI010000509.1:0-3452 GCA_965653755.1 uncultured Blastocatellia bacterium | reverse complement strand
CGTCGATCCGCGATTGAATTGATGCGTCGTCGATTGGAGTCGGGGCTGCCGCAGTAGCGGCCGGTGAAGGCGAGCCGGATGGCTTGGTTTGCGGCGTCGGCGAATTTGTTGCTGAAGGTTTGGGTGACGGTGAAATTGATGCGCCCGCGGGTATCGTCTGCTGCGGCGCGAGCGACGCAGTTTCCGGATCGAACGGCCGGCTGGTGATGAACAGCGCCAGAAAGGTGGCCAACGCGGCTGCGACGATAACGCTGATCGCGATCCATGGTTCAGGGCTTCGCGCCGGCTGACGCCGCGGGCGCGAGGGCATCGGTGATCGTCGCGAAGTATCGATGACGATGCGGCTTCTCTCTGGTCGTGAGTCTGACACTTGGTCTTTCGGTACGCGCAGATTATAAGCCATACCCGATTAGATTCTCTCCTGATACCTTGATCACCAGCTTCGTATTTTGTTATATCGCCGCGCATGAAAATGACTATTCGGATGCCGCTGATTGTTATTGTTTGTTTGCTGGCCGCGACCGTTGCGCTTTCGCAGCCGGCGGCGCAGTCGAATCAACTCGATTCACAGATTCGTGCGGAGGTCGCCAACTTCAAAGGCAAGGTTTATCTCTTTGCCCGGAACCTGGACACCGGCCAGACCTACTCATTCAACGGCGACGAACGCGTGAAGACCGCCAGCACAATAAAGATCGCAGTCATGATCGAGGCCTGGTCGCGCGTAGCTGAAGGCAAAGCCAAATGGACCGATGAGCTTGTCTTGACGAAGGCGGCGCGCTACGGCGGGTCTGGGATTTTGCCGGAGATGTCAGACGGGCTGCGCCTGAGCCTGCAGGACTGCGTGCGCTTGATGATGTTGCTTAGCGACAACACCGCAACGAACATGGTTTTGGATTATCTCGGAACTGATTCCGTGAATGAGCGGATGAACTCGCTTGGACTCAAGAGCACGCGATTGATGCGGCGCGTCGGCGGTGGCGGCGATACGAAGGAAGGGAAGCTGCCGGAGAACAAGGTGTTCGGACTCGGGGCCACGACTCCACACGAGATGGTTGACATTCTTGAAAAGCTCGATCGTGGTCAGATCGTCAACGCCGCGGCTTCGAAGGAAATGATCGATCTGATGAAACGCGAGCAGGTGCGTTACTCGATTGGCAGAACGATTCCAGACACGACTGTGGCTACGAAGTACGGCGCGCTCGATGCGTTGCGTAGCTGCGTCGGAATTGTTTATTCCAAGCAAGGGAAGATTGCGATGGCCATCACGACCGACGATATGCCGGTGAACTGGACGGTGGACAATGCCGGTTACTTAATGATTTCACGGCTGTCGCTAATGCTGATTGATGGTTTGAAGTCGCAGTAAGTCGCTCACAAAGTTCTCAAACGAAAATTCAAATTTCTGTACGAGCCTCCGCGGTTTTGGATGGCTTTCTTCGACTGCACTTTCGCAAAGTGAAAAAAGACTGCGGTTTTCGATTTCGTTACCGTTCACATTTTAGCGGAACGGTAAGTGCAATCAGCGAAATCCCGTTACAGAACTTGCTCGCAGGTCTGAATCAGCCTTTGATTAAGCAGGACTTGCAAACCAGACAGAATTCGTTATCCGCACCTCAGGTTGGTTTCAGGAAACCAGCCAGGACTTCTTTGGGGCGGGCGGCATCTCGTCGCTCGAACAATCTTCAACTCGCTGACAGGGAATGGAGGATCTCATGAGGAGAATTGCGTTAGTGTTTGCGTCATTGTGCATCTTGGCCTTATTGACGACCGGTGCGTTTGGTCAGGCCGGAACGTCAACCGTGCGCGGTACGGTTACAGATCCGCAGGGTAACGTGATCGCGGGCGCGACGGTTACGCTGACTGATCTCAATAAGAACACATCCCGCAACACGACTTCTGAAGACAACGGCGCATATCGATTTGAATTGGTGCCGGTAGGTGATTATCGATTGGAAGTCGAGGCCAAGGGGTTTAAGAAATCCGTGGTCGCGAGTGTTCACGCGGCCGTCGCGAACCCGAATCCGGTTGACGTCAAATTGGAAGTCGGGAACGTTACTGAGACGGTCACCGTTTCGTCGACTGGAAGCGAATCACTTATCAACAAAGAGGACGCCTCAGTCGGAAACGTGTTCGTGAATCAACAGATCACTCAGTTGCCGGTGTTGGGCCGCAGCATCCCGAGCTTGCTGACGCTGCAGCCCGGTGTGACCAGGGACGGTTCGGTGACGGGTGCGAGGGCGGATCAATCGAACATCACTCTTGACGGAGTCGATATCAATGAGCAGCAAACAAACTCGATCGGCGCAGTGACGGATAACGCAACGACATCCCAGTTGCCGACTGGAAACACCGTGATTCGTCTTAACGCCGAAGCTATTCAGGAGTTCCGCGTGGTGACCAACAACCCAACCGCTGCCTCGGGCCGGTCAGCGGGCGCGCAAGTGGAGGTAGTGAGCAAGAGTGGCACGAACAATTTTCATGGTTCTGCCTTCTGGTTCCACCGGCCGACCAGGCTTTCAGCCAACGACTTTTTTAATAATCGTATTGGACTGAAGCGACCGACGTTGATTCGCAATAACTATGGCGGCTCAGTAGGCGGGCCGATAATGAAAAACCGAGCGTTTTTCTTTTATAGCTATGACGCGGATCGACGAGTAACTCAGACGCCGGTGTCACGCACAGTTCCCGTTGCTAGTCTAGGACAGGGTTTAGCGACCTACAGAGTGTGCGACGCCAGTATTCCTTCGGCATCGTGCACGGTCGCAGCTAGCCACATAGTTACAATCAATGCAGCAAACATGCTGACGATCTTTCCCTCACTGAACGGGGAAAACGCCACTGCCGTAGCTGCTTTGAACGCAGCTGTCGGCCAGTACAAGGCTAACGATTGCAGCGGCGGAGATGGCTGCCTGAATACCGGGCTATTCCGCTTCAACGCGGCCACACCGGTGCAGTTGAATTCGCACTCTAGTAGGTTTGACTTCAACCTTACCAGCAAGCAGCAAATCTTTGCGCGCGCGAACGTGATTTACGATAAGACCGTGCAGTCTCCGGATTTTCCGAACACACCAGCGCCGGGCGTTTGGTCCCATCCAACCGGCATCGCGATTGGTCACAACTGGACCATCAAGAACAATCTGGTGAATCACTTTGTTTACGGCATGACCCGCGAGTCATTTACGCAGCAGGGTGATTCAGCGGACAACGCGATCTCGTTCAGGTTTGTGTTTTCACCACGCCTGTTTACGCGCAATACGGTTCGCGTCACGCCGGTACACAATTTTGTCGACGATCTGTCGTGGATTCGGGGCAACCACACTTGGCAATTTGGTGGCAACGTCAGAGTAATCAATAATCAACGCACGAGCTTTGCCAACGCTTTCGACAATGCAATCACTAATCCGTCGTTCTACGCGGGAGCGGGCACGACCTGGTCAAACACCGAGGCCGCT
>CBFHBI010000508.1:0-3452 GCA_965653755.1 uncultured Blastocatellia bacterium | reverse complement strand
TTCTGACACTAAAATACGTACCGTCTTCTTCTCAGTAACGTGATAAAAATCGGCACGCCGACTGCCGACGTGACGATTCCGATCGGCAATTCCGCCGGCCGCAGAGATAGACGCGCGACGAGATCCGCCAAACTGAGCAGCGTCGCCCCCATCAACGCGCTGCCGACAATCAAATAGCGATTGTCAGCGCCGCCGAGCATGCGCAAGATGTGCGGCACGATCAATGCAACAAAACTAATCACCCCGGTGAAGGCCGTCGCAATCGCGACGATGACGACATTGATTGACAGAATCAGCCACTTCAGTCGATTCACGTTGACGCCCAGGTAAGTCGCTTCTTCTTCGCCGATCATCAATGCATTCAGCTGCTTGGCATATCGCAACGCCGTCAGCGTCCCGGCAGTCGTCGAGATCGAAACGATCACCACAGATTTCCAATTCGCGCCCGACAATGTTCCCAAACTCCAAAAGGTGATCGAACGGGCCTGCGGATCACGCGCGATGTATGACAGAAATCCAATCGCGCTCATGAATAGCGCATTCACGGCGAGTCCGGTCAAAAGCAACATCACAATCGATGCGCGTCCATCTTCACGCGACTTCGCCAACAGAAAAACCAGATAGGTTGAGATAACGCCGCCGGTGCAGGCGGCAATCGGCAGTGTCCAGATACTCGCGCTGAAATGCAGCACGCCGCCGAGCACGAAGAACATCGCTGAACCGAACGCCGCGCCGCTCGAAGTTCCCACCAAACCAGGTTCGACAATCGGATTGCGAAACAAGGCCTGCATCAGGGTGCCACCGACGCCGAGACTGGCGCCGACGAACAGGCAGAGAATCGCGCGGGGCAAGCGCAACTCGAGAAAAATGCGCTGGTCCAAAGTCGGTTCAGGTTTTCCGGGAACTAGTGAACTGAGTGCGTCGGTGATGTCTGCGATGGAAAAATCAATCGCACCAAAACGAATCGATGCAGCCAACACGATCAGCGTCGCAAACGCTAAGACAACCACAAGTCCTCGACGCGTGCCGTGCTGCTTGGTCACTTTTGGTGGATTACTGCGGCTACCTTTTCGATGTTTTCGCCAGAGCGTGGACCGAAATAATTTAGCACGTTTTCTTCGATTCGATAGATGCGATTGTTCTTTGCCGCATTCGAAGTCGCGACACCAGGCAATGCCTTAATCTGATCCATCGACCCCAGGCGATCGTACCCAAAATCTGTCAGCAGAATCACGTCAGGGTTTGCTTGCGCGACGATTTCCGGCGATTCCATTCGTTGCATGCCCTTGTTGTCAACCGCCATTTCTCCGCCGGCGAGTTGGATCATCTGACTGACGCCGCCGCTGTCGCCGCCGCCGCCTTTGCCAACGACCATGTAAACGTTTGAGGCGCGGCCGAAATGAATCACAGCCACGCGCGGATGATCCGTGTATTGCTTCACTTTCTCCAGTGAGGCGGCTTTCTGATCATCCATCGTCTTGCAAAGTTCTTCCGCGCGCTGGTCCTTCTGAAAATAGGCTCCCATCTCACGAATCAAAGCCTTCGCGCCGTCGAACGAATCGTTCTTCGCCGTGAATGTCTTCATCGGAATATTGAGCTGCTGAAGTTGCTGCACCACGTTCGGCGGTCCGATGTTGCCGTCGTGAATGATCGCCGTCGGATGGAGCGACAGAATTCCTTCCGCGCTCAAAGCGCGATGGTAACCGACGGTTTGGACCTTCTTCACCTCAGGCGGATAAGTGGTTGAGAGATCGACGCCCACGACTTTGTCCTGCGCGCCGAGAGCCCAGATGATCTCGTTGTAGATCGGCGAGATGACCACGTAGCGTGCGTCTTTCGAATCAGTCGGCGTGTTGTGAAAGCGTGAACAGCTTATCGACAAAATCAGCACGCAGGTCAGGAGAGAAATAAAGATAATTCGTTTCATGAATATCTCGAATGCTGCGGCGAGGAGGCGCCTCGCGAACCGTTACTAAAAAACAAACCGCGCCTGTAACTGAAACATCCTTGGCTGATCGATGTTCGCGAATGCCGGAATCGCGTTGGTGTTCGCCGAGTTGTTGAACGAAGTCGTGAACGCGCCAAAATCCGGTCTCACTGTCGCGGTATCAACTCCTGCTACGACCGTCGAATAAATCGTCTGGCCGCGTCCCAGCATATTCGCATGATTGAACAGATTGAAACCTTCGACGCGCAGAATGATGTTGTAGCGTTCGTTCTTCAAGAGCTTCTTCTCGATAAAGAAATCAACCTCTGACGTTGGAGTCCCACGAAACGCCGATTTTGGCACGACTACTCCATTGATTACCGGCCGGTCATTCGTCAGCCCATCACCATTGTTATCGATGCCCGTCGTCGCGTTGAACGGACGCGACGAAGCCAGCATCATCAGCGTACCGGCGGTTAACTGCCACGGAAATTTGTAATTGAAAGTGAAAACGACACGATGTCGCTGATCGAGCACGCTCGGTCCGCGCTCTTCTTCGCCAAGCCGCGCGATGATGCTTTGGTTCGGATTGATGCCATTGCCGTCAGGCTCAGTGGTATTTGTTGTTTTCGACAGAGTGTAACTCACCGACGCGAACATCTTGCTGCTGCCGCGATAAGTGAAGCTCGTCTGTAAACCGTTGTAATCAGCGACACCGAGATTCATCAGCACGTTCACCTGACGCACACCGCCATTGACCGGCAGAATCGGCCGCGTCGTATTGGCGGCAGCAACCGTGCGCACCTGCCCCGGCGCCGTGCGATCGAAAACCGATGGAGCGTTTAAATCTACCGTGCGATTGATGTTGTTCACGTGCTGACGGACATAATCAGCGCCGAGGAACATTCCTTTCGCGACCTCACGTTCACCACCAATCGTGAACACCTGGCTGCGCGGGTTCACCAACTTGTCGGGATAGAACGGCAGCAGATCGAAATTCAATCCATAACGCGTAAATTGCGCTTCGTAGAAACTGCGGCGACCTGCCTGGATGGTTATATCGCGCGCCGGCAATTGCGAAGCCGGAACTGTTTTCGGATCGACATTCACCGGAACGCAGGCCAAACACGTCGGGAAACCAGTCTGCCCCGCTACTGCCGTGTACGTCGTCAATCCATCCAAGCCATTAACCAGATAGTTCGCAATCAGATTCGATTGAATCTGCGTGTAGTACATGCCGTAGCCACCGCGAATCGAGGTGTGCGCATCGTTGCCCGGATGCCAGCCGAAACCGATGCGCGGCGCGAAGTTCCCTTTCGCGTCAGTGATCGTCTGCCGGTCGTAACGCAAACCAAGATTTAAGGTTAGGTTCGAGCGAATCTTCCAATCGTCCTGCACAAATCCAGTGAGCAACCACTGACTGAGGTTGTAGCTACTAATGCCGAAGTTGATCGGCTGCTGATAATTCTGCACATCATTCAAAGTCAGTTGGCCCAGCGGAAGAGTCGTGGCGGCTTTGAAGGTG
>CBFHBI010000507.1:0-3453 GCA_965653755.1 uncultured Blastocatellia bacterium | reverse complement strand
TTCTGTTTGTAGCTAACCGTTGAGCGGGGCGATCGCTGGCGGGTCGCGTACGTCCATTAAAGCTTGAACTGCGGCGCGTCGCACATCCGGAGCAGGATCGCTGAGCGCAGCCACCAAATGCGGCGTAGCTTCGGGATTCTGCGTGAAACTGAGACGTCGGGCTGCGGCCGCGCGCTCTTTATCTGAAGAGGCGACCCGCAAATCGCGCGTCGCGTCATCGAAGTATCCGTGCTTCATGAACGCGGCCCGCGCGCGGTCGCGTCGATCGGTATTCCGACTGACCATCGCAGACAACAACTCGGCGCCAACCATGCGGCGCGTCTCGCGGTCGTCGGATCCGACGACGCCTTCATCGTAAGGCTGCCCGGCAAAAATCTTGTTTGCCTCATCCGCGGCGCGGCTAACGCGTTCTGGCTTTCCATTCGAACTAGCCGCCACGGCAGGCGCGCGCGACGCAATCCGGGTCGTTTCGGTCAACTCTTCTGAGGCCGACGGAGCAGGCGTCGTGGTCGTCACGGCTGCCGCGGGGACCGAAGCTGAGCTCTCAACTGGCTTGGGTGACGCAGCCTCGCTTGCTTGAACTCTCGATTTCGTGACTGTCTTGATGCGCCGCGTTGCCTTTGCGCGACGACGTTGAGCGAATAGCAACCCGATGATCAGGATCAGAATTGCCGCACCGACCGCGACGGGAATTGGATTCAATTGGGCCAATAGCAACCAATAATGTCCGCGCTCTTTCGCTCGCGACCACCAATCTGATCGGGTCGCGGTCGAACCGGCATTTTGGTTCTGAGCAGAATTGGCCGGTGTCGGCGAAGTTTGTGGCTGCCCGACGGTCGATGAGCCATTCGTCGCGGGCGACGGTGATGCGGAATTGGCCGCAGAGTTACTGAATGGTCCTGGCGATGAACTCGCATTGCCGGCCGCGTTCGATCCGGCCGACGAATTTGCATTGCTGGAGTTGTTGGCGCCGGCCGATGACGCCGATCCGTCCTTTGCCGCGGTGGATGAGTTCGCGTCGCCGGGCTTGTTCGCACCCGCCGCCGAGTTCGCGTTGCCGGGTTTGTTCGCGCCCGGGGATGAATTCGAGTTGGTGGCCTTATTCAATCCCGTTGCTGAATTCGAATTGCTTCCTTTTGATTTCGAATTCGCGTTGGCCGGCCCATTCAAAGTTTTGTCGCGCGTCGAGGAGTTCTTATTTCCGCCGGTCGATTGATTGCCACGCTTGTTTGCATTGCTACTCGCGGCGTTACCGATTCTCGTGCCCGGAGCGCCGCGGTTGTTGCCGATGGTGCCTCCCGCACGCGGGTTGCCGCTGGTGTCGGACCAGACGAAATCACCCGAGCGGGTCGCGGCTTTGGTTTGCGCGGCTCTGGTTTGCGCGCCGGTGGTTTGCGCGCCGCCGGGGACAGCAATCTCGACTTCGAGCCGGTTACCGTGTTGCTCGACGTGCGAAGTCGCGCCCGGTTGCAAACGAAAAGAAAGGATGGTGCTGTCGCCGCTGCGTTGCGCGTTGACGTCGGTGAAGCCGCGACCGCGCATCGCTTCAGCGCGAGGCACGTCAGCCGCGGGAATCTTTACGTAAAATCGATCTCCGCGGCGATATGCTTCGTAATCGCTCAGCGATTGATCGGAAACGATCGACACCCGTGAACCATCCGCCGAGTCAGCCGCATGAATGGTGGCGATATGATTGCGCCGGGCGCTGTTCGAATTGCCCGAGCCTGATTGAAATGCGCGAGTTTGCCCCACGACCGCCACAGCCGCGAGCAGCGCGATCGCAGCGCATCGCAAAGCTGAGGAAGAGAAGTGAAGAGAGTGGGGCGATTGGTCCATCATGCTATTCATTGGGGCAACATCAACGAATCAGCCGGCGAACGCTAAGGTGAATTATGCAAGAATGTCGGCTCGTTGTCACTTACATTCAGATCGATCTGCGGCTGATCCTGATCGAGCTTGTAGAGCGTTTCCAGCATCGCCGTACGGACGTTCTCAGGAATACCTTCACGGCCCGCTAACTCGCGCAGCTTCGGCGCGACGCTGCTCTGCCCGGCCATGTTCAGCACTCGCACAGCACACAAACGAACTTCTTCGTCGCGATGATTCTCGATCGCGTCGAGAATCGGTTGCGTTTCTTGGGCGCGGGCGAGCAGCGAGAAGAGCGAGAACGCCTCGTAGGCCTGCCGGCGATCTTCGCTGGCCAGCCGATCGACAGCCTGGCCCACGATGCCAGTGCTGACACACGCGCGGGCGACTCGTTGCAGCATCTCGGAGTCCGCCGTTTCCATTACCCTGACATAGGCGTCGGCCCGATCGAAATGCAAACTGGTAAGGGTGCGTGCGGCGGCGGCGCGCACGATTCGCGATTCATCACTTAGTGCGATTATTACCGGAGCAAAGACCGATTCGTGATCGATGAATCCGAGGCTGGCTACCGCCGCGGCCCGAACGGATGGCTCGGCGTCCTCGATCACCATCGACGTCAAGGCCGAAACTGAAGCTTGCACCGGATGCAGGGCCAACTCTTGCGCGACCGAGATGCGTGCGGCTTCGGCCGCGTCTGGCAGCGAGGCCAACGCAGTCTTTAAATCTTCATCGTCTTCTCCCGGCGGGAGTTCATCGAACGATATGAATCTTTCGTAATCGGCGGGTGCGCCAGTGGGATGATCCGCGGACATGAAAACCGGTTCCGAACTTGGCGCGTCCAGGAAGCTCAATGCTTCTACTGAGCACGCGCTTAAGGTATCGCTCAACAAGGTGGCCGGAATATCAGAGTGCCGTCGAGCAATGTCTAACAAGGCGCCAATCGCCGCCGGCATCTTCAACGACGCGAGGCTGGCAATTGCCTGGTTGCGGACCACGGCATCTCCATCGTGTAGCGCTTCGATCAGAAACGGCAGCGATGCCGGCGATTTCATTTGGCCCAGCGTGCGCGCCGCGGAAGAGCGTTCCCAGGCATCGCGGCCCAACAAAAGGGTGGCACTCTGTCGCGCCACAAATCCGTATTCGTCCAAAGCCTGTTGCACGCGACGATAGCTTTCCCCCGAGGCTTCATTGGCTTCGAGGGCTTTGATCAATGACGCTTCGATCGCCCGCCGATCTTCGGCCGCGCGGGAGGACATGACGTCGCTGCGATGCGGTTTGCCCAGCACCAGCTTGCCGACTTCTTGATCGATTCGGTACGCGCCAAAAGCGGGAAGCGGCGGCTCGGCGGACTTGTCCGGAGCAGGAGCGACTTCCATTGGCTGCCGCGTTCTATCGGAGACCGCTGATCCCGCCGCATGTTCTGCAGTTCCTGGCGCAAAAAAATCTTTTTCCGGCTGACGCGGTCGAAACTCTTCGAGCTCATTCTGCTCTCTTCGCTTCTGAATCTTCTTAAAAGCAAACAGTGCTACGAGCACGACCACCAGCAGGATCGTGGCCCCCAGGAAAGAACCCGTCAGGCGGTCGGCG
>CBFHBI010000506.1:0-3460 GCA_965653755.1 uncultured Blastocatellia bacterium | reverse complement strand
CATTCAAATCATTCGTGAAGAAGTGACCACGATCCCTAATGACGCCATCATCGTAATCGCGACTGGGCCGCTCACTTCAGAGTCGTTGACGGATCAAATCATGAAGTTGACGGGTGACGATCAGCTTTACTTTTATGACGCCATCGCGCCAATCATCGCGGCGGATTCAATCGACGTGTCCATCGCTTTCCGGGCAGCGCGGTACGGCAAAGGCGGCGACGATTATTTGAATTGTCCGTTGAATGAGGACGAGTACGCGAAGTTTCATGAGGAATTGATGGCCGCGAACAGCGTCCCGCTGCAGCGATTTGAAGAGACGCGTTGGTTTGAGGCCTGCCTGCCGATAGAAGAACTCGCGCGCCGCGGCGTCGATACTCTGCGGTATGGCCCGATGAAGCCGGTAGGTTTAGCCGATCCACGGACGGGTCGCGAGCCTTACGCGGCGGTACAGCTCCGCCAGGAAAATCTGATGGCTGACGCCTACAGCATGGTCGGCTTTCAAAACCATTTGCGTTATGGTGAGCAGGCGCGCGTGCTGCGTTTGATTCCCGGACTCGAACGGGCGGAGTTTCTGCAGTTTGGACAAATCCATCGAAACACTTATATCAATGGCCCAAGCGTGCTCGCGGCAACCATGCAGGTGCGCTCGCATCCAAACATCTTCTTCGCCGGACAAATCACGGGCGTCGAAGGCTACGTCGAATCGGTGGCGATGGGTTGGTTATCAGGTTTGAATGCAGCGCGCGTGGCCACCGGCGGAGAACTTTTGATCGCGCCACGCGCAACGGCCATAGGGGCGCTGGCCCGTTATGTTTCGAGCGCGGACACGAAGAATTATCAGCCGGTGAATATTACGTTCGCGCTGCTCGAGCCGCTCACGAAAGAACAAGCGCGTTCGGTGAAACGAAAACGCGATCGTCATGCGCTGCAAGTAAACATCGCTTTGAAAGAATGGGACGAATGGCTGCGACGCGAACTTCCGCAAACGACACAGACCTTCGCCGCGATCAAGTGAATACTCGAATTCGAAATAGTGCGTGGCTGTTGACGGCCGTGATTATCGCGATCGTCGGCATGTCATTGTTTGCGTCGAATACACCATCGCAGTCAGGCCGGCAGAAAAATGCGAATGCCAAACCTTCGCCGACGCCGGCGTCAACGCGCGCTCGGCAGGCAACTTCGAAGCTGCCGCCACCGCCGCCGATGCCCGCGCAATCTGCGAGCGCCAGCAATGAACAGACCGCTAATCAGTCGGACGAGGTGGTCCGGGTTAGTTCCCATCTCGTGCCGGTCCCGACAACGGTGCTGAACGCGCGCGGCGCCGCCGTCACGAATCTTAAGATTGAAGATTTCGATCTGCTCGTCGATGGAGAACCCAAACCGATCAGCGACATCTATCGCGCCGAGACGCCGGTGCGCATGGCCATGCTGTTCGATAACAGCGGCAGCCTCGATGCTTCACGCGAATTTGAAAAGCGCGCCGCCATGCGCTTCTTTCGCAGCGTCATGCGTCCGGTCGATCAGGCTGCGATCTATTCCGTTTCCACAACCGTCGAGTTGTCCCAGCCGATGACTAACGATGTCTCTTTGCTCGAACGCACGATTGATTCGTACGGCAAACCCGAAGGCGCAACCTCGCTCTACGACGCGATATTCGCAGCGCTAACATACCTGAAGCCGTACGCCGGGCGGCGCGTGATCGTGATCGTTTCGGATGGACGCGACACCACTAGCCGCGACGATCATGACTTTGAGGCTACGCTCAACCGGCTCTCATCGGACGAATGCCAGGTTTACGTAGTGCAAACGGGCCTTTACGACAACGCGAACGTGCGCGACCTGACGGCTGAACGGCGCATGCAGTCATTTGCCACGCAAACCGGCGGCGAAGCGTACGTGCCAAAGACGGTCAGCGAACTCGACGACACCTTCGCGCAAATCTCTGCCGACCTCGCGCAGCAATACATCCTCAGCTACTACCCCGCCTCGGACAAACGCGACGGCAAGTATCATCAGATCGTGGTGAAAGTTAAAAATAAGGACGCCACTCGCATTCGCGCGCGCAAAGGATTTCTAGTCAAGACGCGCGATCAGGCGTAAAGTATGGATATGAAAGCGCAGAAGAAACAAGTTAGAACACAGCGTCCGAAACGAGAAAAAGTTACTCGTGAGGAGGCGATCAAGCGGGTCAAAGCGTTTCCTAAGCGAATGGAGAAACTTATTGCCGCTATCAGAGAGGGTTCGAATCGAAATATTCATTCCTGATCTGCCCGACTCCTCATACAGTGCCGTTCTTGAAGTGCTCGGAGACGAATTAGCCTACGCTTTCGGGGGCTCCACTGTTGTTCGAACGACCGGCAAATATCGATCATCTAACGGTCTCATTTTCACCGACCAGATTAATCTCCTTTTTTCGGACACGCCTCTGGTCGCGGGATCGTCTGCTGTTAGAGCTATATGCCGATCGCATTAGAAGCGTGGTGCAACGTTCGCTGCAACAAGAAGAAACCGTTTTAGTGGCTGTCTATCCTGTTTACCATGCCGCGTAAGAGCCTTTCGGTCACGTTCGATAAGCTTCTCGCTCAGTTCATCGATCACCTGCGCTATGAACGCTCTGTGAGCGCGCATACGCTGCGCAACTATGAGAGCGATCTAAAGCAGTTCTTCGATTACCTAATCACCGATGATGGCAACGGAAAGCGGAACGGGCCGGCGATAGAACAGATCGATCACCTCACCATTCGTGAATGGTTGGCGAGTCTGCATTCGGATCACAAAAAGAAGACTTCGATTGCGCGGAAGCTCGCAGCGCTGCGCACATTCTTTCAGTTTCTAGTCCGCGAGGAAGTGATTGAGTCGAATCCGGCAAAGCTTGTGGCCACGCCCCGCAAGGAAAAGAAGCTGCCGGTGCATCTTTCGATTGAAGATGTGATCCGTTTCATCGAAACTCCGGACATTGAGACTGATTTCGGCAAACGCGATCGCGCTATCCTCGAACTGCTGTATGCGACGGGCATCCGCGTGGCGGAACTGGTGGGCGTCAATCTGCGCGACATTGATTTCAAGAACCGTCTGCTGCGCGTGTTCGGCAAGCGGCGCAAGGAACGCATCGTGCCGTTTGGCGAGCCGGCCGAGAAGGCCTTGCGTGAATATTTGGCAGTGCGCGAAAAATTTCTGATGAATGCGCCGGCAACCAGACGCGATGCCCAACCGCTAATCTTGAACTACCAGGGCACGCGCATGACGACGCGCAGTGTGGGTCGTCTGGTAGAAAAATACATCCGGCTCTGCGCGGGCATTCACGACATTAGTCCGCATGCGCTGCGGCATTCGTTCGCGACGCACTTGCTCGATAGCGGCGCAGACCTGCGCGACATCCAGGAATTGCTTGGACACGCGCGTCTCTCGACGACGCAGATCTACACGCATGTGTCGATGGAAAAATTGATCGAGGTTTACG
>CBFHBI010000505.1:0-3463 GCA_965653755.1 uncultured Blastocatellia bacterium | reverse complement strand
CTCCTGAGGATTAAACGAGTCGATCGAAACCCGCATTCCTTCATTTCGCAATACGCGAACAGCTTCGCCAACTCCCGTCCATGCCGGACCCGGGTCGCAGCCGATGTCGATCAGGTCTGCTCCTTGCTGTTGGTACCGCCGCGCCTGTTCGAGTATCTCGTAACAAACAGTCTGCGGAGACTTCACCAAACCTGCTCCCTGACAATGCTGGCACGGCGCGCACAGCGTGCGCTCAAGCGATTGCTTCACGCGCTTACGCGTCATGATCACCAAACCAAAGTCGTTGAATGAGAGCACCTTGGTCGGCGACTTATCGCGACGCAGCGCATCCTGCAGCGTCTGCATCACGCGTTGACGATTGCGGCGCTCTTCCATGTCGATGAGATCGAGCACGATGATGCCGCCAAGATCGCGGAGACGAATTTGTCGCGCAATCTCCTCGACGGCTTCCATGTTCGTGCGCGTGATTGTGTCTTCCAAACGCGTCGCGCCGCGGCCGACGAACTTGCCGGTGTTCACGTCGATTGAAACCAGAGCTTCGGTCTGGTTGATCACCAGATAACCGCCGGACTTGAGCCACACGCGCGGCTTGATCGCCTTGTCGATCTCCGCCTGCACGCCGTAGGCTTCGAGAATTGGTTCCTCGCGAGTGTACAGTTTCACCTTCTTGACCATGCGCGGTTGCATTCGATTGACGAATTCGAGAATGCGTTGATATTCGTCTTCCGCGTCGATGCGGATCGCGGTGAAGTCTTCGGAAAGCTGATCGCGCAGGATGCGTTGGACCAGATCGAGGTCGCGATGGACCAGCGCCGGCGCTTTCGCTTTTTCGGCAGTCTTGCGCACGTCCTGCCAGGTGCGCAAGAGATATTGCGCATCCGCCCGCAAATCTGCTTCCGTCGCGCCGACGCCTGCGGTGCGCACGATGAAACCACCGGCAGGCGACTTTTCGTCCGCATGAATTTTTTGAATCAGCTTGCGCAAGCGCGCTCGCTCGGTATCGGAATCGATTTTTCGCGAGACGCCCAGGTGTTCGACGGTCGGCATGTAAACCAGAAAGCGACCCGGCAGCGCGATGTGCGAAGTGATGCGCGCGCCCTTCTTCGCGATTGGCTCTTTGGCAATCTGCACCAGAATCTCCTGGCCTTCGCGTAGCAAATCGGTGATCGCCGGTTGGCTGCGATCGTGCCGCGCAGGTCTGCGGCGGCTACGCGTTTGCGCACGTCGCGGCGCCGCCGCTTGCGGCGACTCCGGAGCCTCTACAGTTTCGTCAGATTCGCCCACCGCTTCCGGTGCGCTCTCTTCAGATTGTGTTTCGATGGCTTCGTTCGAGCGCTCTGCGGAGACTTCGCTCGCATCCTCATCTGGCTCATCGAGCCCATTAGCACCGTCCATTTCAGCTTCGCTTGACGCCCGTTTCGGTGACGAGCGCCGACGCCGTCGTCCTCCGCGACGGGTGGCGAACTCCTCGTGCGGACGCGCCGTCGTAATGCTGGCGTCTGCGTCAGGCATGAAATCCGCCGCCTCCGTCGCAGACTCTGCGGACGACTCACCTTCGGTTTCCTCAGCATCAGACTTCTTCGATTTGAAGAGCCGTCCAATCACGCCGGTTCGTTTGCGGCGCCGGTCGCTCGGCTCTTTGGCCGGCGGAGCTTCGGAAGTGGATGGCGAACGGGGCTCGGCCGTAACGTGACTCTCTTCGTCGTCGCTGACACGCTGAAATGAATCGGCGCGTGCGCTTTGCTGACCGACGTCATCCACAAATCGGTCGAGATGCGCAGCTTCGATCTGCGGAGCACGACGAGATGCCGGCGCGTTCTCTTCATCGTCCGCCACTCGTTCAAAGCCCGGGCTTTCGCTCAACCCTTCAGACAGCAGCGAGCCAACCGCGGCGGTGGGCACATCTTCAAGATCGAATTCGACGGCGTGAACTGCATCCATAATGCGTTCCTGCAAACGCGCGTCTTTTAGCATCTCGCCGTTGATGGCGCGCTCTTCGTCGTCGCTGATGCGTTCGAACGATGCGCCCCCGACCGCAAACGGAGTATCGATGGGTTCTGCTTGCGTGGGAATGATGCTGCGCTCATCGACATCTGTCGGCGCAGATTTCGCCGCTCGCCCCCGGCCACGTCCGCCGCGCCGGCCGCGCCGGCGAGCACCGCTGGGTTCAGCTGCCTCGTCTGTTTTCTCTTCAACCGCGAGTGCGCCTGGTTCCAATTCGCGCAGCGGTTCGGCGCGCTCTTGCGTCGCTTCCACCTCCTGCTCGCGCTGTACGCGCCCGATTTCGATCTGCTCTGCTGCGGCGCGCGCGGCGGACTCGGCATCGCCTTTCTTCGATTTATCCACGACGATGCGTTCGAACTCGGCCTCTTCATCGAAGAAGTCGGTGACATAAAGAAATGCGTCGCGATCCAAACCGATATCGACAAACGCCGACTGCATTCCAGGCAGCACGCGCATCACGCGCCCTTTGTAAATGTTGCCGACAATTCCCTGATTTTGTTCGCCGCGTTCGATGTAGAACTCGGTGACTTTTTCATTTTCGACGATCGCAATCTTCTTTTCGCGACAGTTCACACTAACAATTAACTCTCTTGACATTGATCTTCTGACTGGAACGCACGCATACCTGCGTGCGGTGCGCAGGCATTCTGCTTGCGACTACCGGTTATAGGTTGATGGATTTGACCGGCAGAATGTGCCGGCAGTGAATTTGCGAAAGCCAATCGCAGCCGCGACTGGCGACGCGTCGATCTTCGATCGAATAGACCGAGATCACCCGCGTGGGTTTTAAGAACCACCTGCGAAAGCAGATGGGTACAAGCTTGATTCAAACAGAAACTCCATTGACCGCGCATGTCGCAAACGACATGACCGGGGAGCGGGGCGTCAAAAAACGCGCTCTGAAACCCGTTGCGGTGTAAATGCCGGCAGTTTGCCGGCTTCAAAAATCTTCACTCACCTGCTTGCGTCCTATTCAGTTACGAAGCTTTTGATTGGGCGGGCTGCCCAACAAGGTAAGCAAACGCAGTATAACAGGCTGTCTCGTACACCACAAGGTTTGATTTGCCGCCGCACGCAGCGCGTCTTTGATCCGGACTGCGGCTACGTTAGAATCGCGCGACTGAAAGGAAACGGGGAATGCCCACTGACGAACGAATTTCGAAAGCAGTTCTGGCCGCGGTTGACGAGGTAAACGAGCAGTTGCCTGGCGCTGTGCGGATTGAAAAATCACTCGACGCGCCGCTTTATGGAGCTGCGGGAAAGTTGGAATCGCTGGATTTCGTGACTTTGATTATGGAAGTCGAAGAAAAAATCAACGCGGAATTCGGCGCCGACATTACCATCGCCGACGACAACCTGCTTTCGAAAGAGAAGAGTCCATTCTCAACTCTCGGCACTTTGAATGAATATCTGCAGGAGCTGTTGACCAGGGAAGGCAAGCTCTAAGCAGGGTGCTGTT
>CBFHBI010000504.1:0-3464 GCA_965653755.1 uncultured Blastocatellia bacterium | reverse complement strand
ATTTTCATAGGGGAATCGTTTCAGTAGCCCGACCGTCAGGGAGGGCGCAGTCCTAACACGCCCTCCCTCACGGTCGGGCTTCTGACACCTTATTGAATTCTTTCCGCGCCATCGGCGACCGAGCAAACATAAACTTCTGGATCGCGTTTGATTGCGTCAGCATAACCTGACTTGATTACACGGGTGAATTGATCGATTGCGTCAGTCGCCACCAGATTAATCGTGCAACCGCCAAACCCGCCGCCCGTCATGCGCGCGCCATAGACACCTTTGCTTTCGCGCGCGAGGTCCACCATCACGTCCAGCTCTTTACAGCTTACTTCGTAATTGTCACGCAGGCTCTCGTGCGACTTGTACATCAATTGGCCAAACGTCTGCAAATCGCGAAGCCGCAAAGCCTCGGCCGCTGACTTCACGCGATCATTCTCAGTGATGACATGCAGACAGCGACGATAAATGACCTCAGGCAAATCGTTGTGGAATTTCTTGACGCCGTCAAGCGTGACGTCGCGGAGCGAACGAACCTGCGGCAGATGCTGCGACAAAATGCGCACACCTTCTTCGCACTGTTCGCGGCGTTTGTTGTATTCGCTCGACGCCAGTTCATGTTTGACCATGGTGTTACAGACGACGAGCTTCACCTCTTCGGGTATCGGCAGAGCTTTTGACTCCAGCGAGCGACAGTCGAGCAGCACCGCATGATCGGCTTTGCCAAAGCAAGCAATGAACTGGTCCATCAGGCCCGTGCGCGCACCGACGAATTCGTTCTCAGCTTGCTGACAAGTCTTCGCCAACTGCATGCGATCGAAGCGCGCTTGCGAAATATCCAACAGACCCAAACCGGTTGACACCTCCAGGGCCGCAGAAGAACTGAGGCCGGAGCCCAGCGGCACTTCGCCGTGTACCAGGGCGTTGGCACCCGCGAGGTAATAGCCCGCCTCTTGCAACTTTACCGCTACTCCGAACGGATAATCGCTCCAATGCTTCTGCCCACGCCCCGGCGGGCGTTCAAGATCAAGCGACCCATCCTCCTTAAAAGTGTCTGAGTGTATTTTGATGACGCGGTCGTCGCGCTTGGCGATCGCGACGTAAGTCGAAAAATTGATCGCGGCCGGCATCACGAAGCCTTCGTTGTAGTCGGTGTGTTCGCCAATGAGATTCACGCGACCCGGCGCACGGTAGATGCGCGGTTCTCCGCCATACAATTTCTCGAACGCCGTTGTTAATTCACGAACCATGCTCACTGATTGCGGTCTTTCTCCGTCCTCCAGCTGAGGCGGTTTCAACTGTAGGGGCAAGGCTTGTCCTTGCCCGAATTCGATTCGCCTGCGGCGGGCAGGGACAAGCCCTGTCCCTACAGATGCGGATGAGGAATCCGGAATTTGCGGATCGAATAAGCTGAATCTCTTTGGGGGAATGACGGAATCTTACCGTGGCCCTCGCCGCTGCGGCAACATCGAACATCGAAGGACCCTTTTAATAAGAGTCGCCCGGCCCATTCTGCGCTTGCTCGGCGGGAGCTTTCGGATCGTAAGGAGTGTTGATGTACTTCTTCGCCGTGGCCTGAGCGTTGTCGTAATTGCTGCCGGCGCTGACGGCTTTCTGATATTCCGAAACAGCGCGCTGGCGATCGCCGCGAGCATCGTAGGAGTTGCCCTTTTTGATGTGGGCCCAGGTGTCGATCCATTCCGGCTTGCTGCTCACTGAATTGATCGCCGCTTCAAAATTGTCACCGGCCATCTGCCAGTTCTTCTGCTCGAAATAAATCAAGCCGAGGTTGTAATAAATCCAGGCGTTGTTGCGGTCGAGCTTCAGAGCGCCTTCGAGCTGTTGTTGCGCTTCGGCGTACTGGCCCTCTTTGTAGAGTTCGATACCGCGGCGCGCGACGATCGCAACCTTCAAATCGTCGGACAGGCGCAGAATCTTGTCGTTGGGATCGACTTCGGCGCTGATCGGCTGCCCTTGCGATTCGAAATCAAAATCTTCGCTCTGGCCGGCGAGATAAATCGTCTTTGTCTGCGAATCGCCTTCCGAATGAAGCGTGATATCGACGGGCATTTGCAGATTGTCGTAATTCTGACGCACCGTACCGCGCGTGCGGAACTTGCCAGTGCGCATGCGAATGATTTGGTAATCGACGCTGAACTCCGGCACGCCGGTGCCTTCAATCCAACGGGCAAAGAAGTAGCGCATGTTGCGGCCGGCTACCTGCGTCGTCAGCCGTTCAAAGTCGTCAATCGAAGCGCTTTTGTTGCGATACTGTTCGAAGAATTTGCGCAGCAGTTGACTGAACTCCTGTTTGCCTAGCGTCTCGCGCAACATGCGAAAGACCATCGCGCCTTTGTAGAAAACGATCGATTGGTAAGCCGCCGATTGATCGTCGAGCGCCGACGGCGCGCGTACAATCGAAGAGGTTTGTTCGAAGGTCAGCGCCCGCTCCTGCTCTTCGCGTTGCGCCGAATCGAGTTGCGCCCCGTCCAAAGTCGATTCGCGCAGAGCGAACGCGCTCCACTCGGCCAGTCCCTGCGAGATCCACGCGTCGTCGAATGATTTTAGGCCGACGGACTCGCCCCACCATTGATAAGCCACCTCGCGCTGCAGTCGTTCGGCAGTTGAACCGTGCGTCGTGTCGAAAAATTTCGACGCCAGGAAGAGCATTCCGGGACCGGAATAAGCGTCCATGGTTTCGTCGTCGGTTTGAGCGACGTCCAACCGGTTACCGTACGCAGGCTCGCCGTATTCTTTCGTGTAGTACTCGAGCGCGCGGCCCATCAATTCGCCAAAGTTAGCAACATGATTCTCGCTGCCCGGCTTTACAAAAAACTGCAACTCGTACTTACCCACGCGCAGAGACTTCGTTACGTACTGGCCCGCGACGAAATTGCCGATCAGCACCGGCTGCTTATTGACGAAGCGAAAACGAGTCACACCACTCTTGTCCACTTGCGGAACCACGGGCTCATCGCTGGTGCCGCCAACCGTAATTCCCGTTGGCACGATAATCGTAATATCCGAGGTCGCGCGGTCCGCGGCGTAATCATGAAAAGGAAACCAGCGCGACGCATACATCAGATACGAACCTTCTGATCCAACATACGCGAGACGTTTGTTCGCCAGTGGTCCACCTTCCGGCGAAGTCAACGCACCGCTCCAACGAATGCGCACGGTCGCGGGCTGCGCTGCTGGTATGACCACGCCGAGATCGATTCGCACATTCGGCCCCAGCGCTCCAGCGCCGACGGAATCCTGAACGAAACCAGTGAGAGCTTTGCCGTCTTTCTCGACGCTGTCCACGTGCAGCGATCCGTTCAATTCAAAAACGATCGAGCGCGTCGCCTCGGCGGGCACAAACGTGATGTACGCGCCGGCGCGCAGAGTGTTTTCGTACGGATTAAACTGCGCTTCTAAGAGATAGTTCGTGACATCGAACTTGGAACCAGCCGCAGGCTGAGCGCCAGCCGATG
>CBFHBI010000503.1:0-3468 GCA_965653755.1 uncultured Blastocatellia bacterium | reverse complement strand
ACAACTATAAAACACGACCGTATGGAATGGTTCAAGCGCCAATTCTCCTGCGACCTTCCGGTCGAGATGTTTCCAAACGTCGTCGAGCGTGTGCGTGGTACACCCGCAAGACTCGAAGAATTAACGCATGGGACATCGCGACAAACATTAACGCGACGTGAAGGCGACAAGTGGTCGATTCAGGAACAAGCGGGACATCTGCTCGATCTCGAAGACCTTTGGTTGAAGCGGCTCGACGATTTCGAGGCAGGTAATGGCGCGCTCAAGGCTGCGGAGCTGACGAACCGCAAGACGCACGAAGCAAATCACAACCAAAACACGATCGAGAACATTCTGGCCGCGTTTAGAGAACAACGGATGAAGTTGGTGCAGCGTCTCGAAGGATACGACGCGAAGATGGTCGCCCGAACTGGTCTGCATCCGCGCTTAAATCAGACGATCCGCGTCATCGATCATGTGTTCTTCGTCGCTGAGCATGACGATCATCATCTGGCGCGAATTACGGAATTGAAGAGGCTCTTCGTCAGCTAAGGTTGTATAATCGTGACCATGGACAATCAGTTAATCCAGTCTGATCCTGCAGTGATGATGGGTAAGCCGGTCATCAATGGCACTCGCATCACGGTCGAACTCGTCCTGGAAAAGTTGGCCGCAGGAGAAACCATTGAGCAGATTCTCGACGCACATCCCCGACTGACGAGAGAGGGTGTCTTCGCGGCATTGGATTTTGCTGCCAAGGCTCTCAAAGCTGACGTTGTTTACCCGACTCCTCAGAAGGCGGCATGAATATTCTGGCCGATGAGAATATCGATCGGCAAATCGTAGAGCGTTTGCGACAAGAGGCGCATGAGGTGGCCTATGTCGCCGAATTCGAACCGGGAGTCTCTGACGATACGATTCTTCGTCAAGCGAACAAACAGCGAGCATTGTTGTTTGACGGAAGACAAGGACTTTGGCGAGCTGGCTTTTCGACAAAGATTGGTTCATCACGGCGTTGTCTTAATTCGTCTCTCGGGACTCTCTAACCTGACTAAGGCCGCGATTGTCGCTGAAGCTCTGCGCGACCGAGGCGAGGAACTGGTGAATGCGTTCAGTGTTATCTCGCCAGGTTTGATTCGAATCCGTAAACAAATCTTATTTGGCGCGACGTTAAAGCGGTATGACCTTTGAAAAGATTCTTAGCTCCGCGCTCCTACTCTCACCAGTTGAAAGAGAGGCCTTAGTCGATCACTTGCTGGCAAGCCTGGCGGATGCGAATCAAAGAGAGATCGATGCAGCCTGGGCTGAAGAAGTTGAACGGCGCGCGCGCGCGATTGATGAAGGGAAAGCTGAATTGATTGATGGTGAGTTGGTGATGGAGAAGTTGCGAGCGAGATTCAAAAGTAAGAAGACACGCGGTAATCACTTTGTGATATGAGCACACCTCGACGTAGCGATTCATTTGCAGCACGCACAACATTATTGGTTGCGCTCGCTGCTTCTCTTACTGCCGTCTCTTTCTGTGCCTGCCTCTCAGTTTCGCAAACGATTCAATCAAACACGACCCAAGCGCCCTCTCCAAAAAGCGACAGCGTAAGCTACAAAGGCATCAGCTTCACTTTCGATCGGTCGCTCGCACAGGAAGTGAAGACTGAGATACGACCAGAAGTGACCGACGGCAAGCCTTGTGACATCGTTCCAGAGCATCCTGCATTTACACTTGTCGGTTATCCGAGATCGCCGAGCATGCCCGAAGACGATCCGCAGATTCGTATTCTGGATTTGGCTAAATTTCGGCAGGCAATGTCGGTCGCCAGTGAAGCTAACCGGAAGAGTGTAGTTTATCCGAAGAATCCACCCAATTGGACGGCTTACTTAGACGAAGAGGTTCGAGTGCTGCGAGCTTTGCTCGATAAGCAGCCGAAGTTACACGAGCTGAAATCGTTCCTCACGAAAGTAAGATCGCCTGAGTCTCGACAATTTACGAATTTTCCCCAAATGCCTTTTCTTCCGCTCTGGGAAGCGTCGCAAGCCTTCGTGGCCAAACCTGTCTATCTGAGATTCAAGAACGGACGCGGCGTATTCTTCTTAACACAATGGAACACAGAGACATCTCAAGCGGTAAACGAAGGGCTCGAATATGCTTTTCAAGGCATAACTGATGATGGTAAGAATCACGTTTATGCAGAGTTTTCAGTAAGAGCGCCTTTCCTTCCTAGTGAAAATGATCCAGCGGTGACTAAGTGGGATGAGAAAAACTATCTGCTGCCTCAGGATTCAAAAACCTATCAAGAATACATTCGACCGATTGTGGATCGATTACAAGCAACACCGTCTGAACAATTTCAACCAGACCTGCGATTACTTGAGAAGTTAATGATGTCGTTGTATGTGACTAAATCAAATGGTTAATACCAATTATCCCGGTCCATCTCGCATCTATCTCTCCGCGTTCCCTCCGAAAGAGCGCTGGGATGATTGGACTGAGTTGGATTCGCAGGCTTGGCCGCAAAGAAAAGAGCGGCGTTATCAGCTCGTGCCGACGACTTGTTTCAATTGCGAGTCGGCGTGCGGGCTTTTGGCTTACATCGACAAAGATACAAATCAGATTCAGAAGTTTGAAGGGAATCCGGAGAATCCAGGGTCGCGCGGGCGCAATTGTGCGAAGGGGCCGGCGACGCTCAATCAGGTTACGGATCCCGATCGGATTCTTTATCCGCTCAAACGCGTCGGGAAGCGCGGTGAAGGCAAGTGGGAGCGCGTCAGTTGGGATGCGGTGCTCGACGATCTCGCCGGCCGAATCCGAAAAGCGATTGTCGAGGATCGCAAGAATGAAATCATGTATCACGTCGGTCGTCCCGGCGAAGATGGATTCACGGAACGTATTCTCGCGGCCTGGGGCGTGGATGGTCACAACTCGCACACGAACATCTGTTCGTCGGGCGCGCGTGAAGGCTATCAGCTTTGGATGGGGCTCGATCGGCCGAGTCCCGATCATGCGAATGCGAAAGTCATTCTGCTGATCAGCGCGCACCTCGAATCAGGTCACTACTTCAACCCGCATGCGCAGCGCGTGATCGACGGCAAAGCAAACGGCGCAAAGTTGATTGTGATGGACACGCGTTTGTCGAATACGGCGACGCATGCTGATTACTACATCGCGCCGTATCCCGGATCGGAAGCGGCGATTCTTCTGGCGATCGCGAATTATTTGATTCAGAACGATCTCTACAATCGTGAGTTCGTGCGGAAGTGGTGGAATTGGGAAGAATACCTGGAACAGACGTCAGAGGTCAGAAGTCAGAGATCAGAAGCTGACTCTTCGCCGCAGAGCGGCGAAATGTTTGTAGAAATCGACGACTCACCATCACCCTCTGCCTCAACAATTGAATCTGATTCTATAAACATTTCGCGCCTACGACGCGAAGATGCGGGCGGGGCGCCCGCGCTCCCAGCAGATGGGTTCGCGGGATTTGAGCGCGTGCTCAA
>CBFHBI010000502.1:0-3468 GCA_965653755.1 uncultured Blastocatellia bacterium | reverse complement strand
CTCGGACTCAAGCCACCGGGCGGCTGCGAACCGCCGGCATAAATGATGCGCGGCGCGACGCAGCTCTGCTTCTGGGTCGCACGCTCGGGCGTGACCGGACGTTTCTTATCGCGCATGTTGACGATGAGATTTTAAGGGACGACCTCGAAAGGTTACAGCAATGCGTTGCTCGTCGCGCGGCGGGCGAACCGTTGCAAGACATTACTGGACACCAGGAGTTCTTTGGACTTGATTTGGAAGTGACGCCGGCGGTTTTGATTCCGCGGCCCGAGACGGAATTAATCGTTGAGGCCGTGCTGCAACTTTTCCCCCAGCACGTGGGATTCAAGTTTGCAGATGTCGGCGCCGGATCGGGATGCCTGGCGATCTCGATTCTTCACGAGCGATTGAATGCAGAGGCCATTGCGATTGATGCATCGGCAGATGCGCTAACCGTCGCCCAAAGCAACGCGCGCCGGCATCACGTTGAGAATCGTCTGAGACTGGTTGAATCCGATTTGTTCGCGGCTTTGGCGGCCCAGGAAACCTTCGACTTGATTGTCTCGAATCCTCCTTATGTCTCAACTCAAGAAATGAGAGAGTTGCCGCGGGAGGTACAGCGCGAACCGATTCTCGCACTGGCGGGAGGCGCTGACGGACTTGATGTGATTCGGCGCTTATTGAGTGATGCGCCGCCGCATTTGAAAGCCGGCGGTTATTTGCTGTTTGAGTTTGGAATTAAACAGGAAACCGGGATCGTCGAGCTGATTAATCGAGATGTTTGGGAGTTGATCGAAATTCGCAAAGACCTGCAACAGATTTCGCGGATGATCATCCTGCGAAAACTGTAAGGGCAGCCCTTTCGGCTGCCCCATTCGAGATCGCAACAGCGGGCAGGGACCAGCGCTGCCCCTACAATAATCACCCTGTGGCCGGCGACACGACTGAGGAACTACGCTTCGTCTCGCGCCACTTGCCGAAGCCCTCACGGACCAGACGATAAATTGGTTTTCGATTAGCCATGACTACTTTGGCCCAGGCGCGCTTATTCAATTGCGGAAAATAAATGCCGCGGAAAAGGATGCGCATGGTCATGTGCATGACGCGATCCTGCAATGGCTTGTCGCGCAGCGACTCGAGCGCGCGCTCGGTTCTCTCGGGACTGTAAGAAACCATCCAGGCCTTGTTCAGTTCATCCTGCGTCTGCGGAATCGTCATCTTCAAAGGCGTGTTCGCCATTTGATAAGGGGCGAATTCAAGCCAATGCTTAGGCCGCGTCAGCCGGCCATCCTTTTTCAAACGCTCGTAAAGCGGCGTCGAGGGAAACGGTGTCAATTGGCCAAACACCGGCAGACCTGCGGGCCATGTTTCGATTGCGTCGAGGGTTCGATCGGCGACGCCCGGCTCGTCGTTATCCAGACCAAAGATGAAGGAGGTCACTGCGTAGATGCCGCGCTGCGCGAGCCGATCCAGGACCGGCTTATACTCAGCCGGCTTATTGAAGCTCTTCGCGACGTCAGCGAGGTTTACCGAATCGATCGATTCCATGCCGATGAACACCCAACGGCATCCTGAGTCAGCCATCAGATCGACCAGTTCTTCATCGCGCAAAAGATTCGCGCTGATTTGGGCTAGCCAGGGTAATTGAGCATTCGCCGCGATGATGTCGCGCAACAAAGCCTTGGTTCGCTTGATACTGATGGCGAAGTTGTCGTCGATAAAGAAGACCATTACCTGGCCCTTGGCTTTGCGCGCGCGGCGCTTCAAACGCAACAGCTCTTCGATGATGCTCTCATTTGTCCGAAAGCGAATCGAATCACCAAAGAAACCGGTTACGGTGCAGAACTCACAACCGTAGGGACAGCCGCGGCCTGACTCGATCGGAATCAAATGCAACGAATGCCAACCCGTCGCGTAATGCTCGAGCAGCGGCCGCATCGATTTGGGAATCATGTCGAACTGCTCGAGTTCCATGTCTTCCCAGGGAATAGTTGGGTAGGGAGTGAGCGCCGGTTTCCTTTCTTTGCCGTTCTCGTCAACTGGCGCATAAATCTCTTTCAGTTCACCGCGCACTGCATCCTCGACGATGCGCGGCCAGGTTTCGTCAGCCTCACCCAGCGCGACTGCGTCACAGTGCCGCGGTCCGCCGTCGCGGCCCAGCGCTTCGTCCGGAAGCTCGGTGACGTGCGGGCCGCCCATGACGACCGGAATGCCCGCAGCGCGAGCGCGATCCGCAACCCGATAAGCCTTTGAGATCATGCGCGTCATCGCGCCGATCCCGACCAGCCCGATATTCTCTCTCTTCAGATATTCGACGAACTCATCGTCGTTGAGGGGCTTGGCGTTTCCATCGATCAGCAGAACCTCGTGCTCAGGCGGAGTGAGCGCCTTCAAAAGAAACATCCAAAGATGCGGCATGAAGTTGCGCGTCACACCGTTATCGGGGTTGTAGAGAAGAATTCTCATAGCAATCGCGAATCAATCCAGCAAAAGTTGCCGGCGAGGAGCAGCCTTGAAGGCAAATCAAAGATATCGGGAACCGCGCCTTCGGAGTCAGCGGACTATACCACACCAGCCCAAAACCGGCTATAGTTCAGTTCCGCACAACGTTTTGCCTCAGACATTGTGCTTGGCACGGTTCGCGGCAGATGCTAGAATCCGCCGCGTTACGGTCGAATGTTTTTCCCTCAACCCGGGAGGCTTTCGTTGGGATCACCAAAGATTGTTCTAACCGCTTCATCCAGTGAGGCGAGCGAGTGGCGTCACAGCATCTGGCAGCAGATGCTTTCGGCAACCATTCCCGCCAAGTACGGGCACAAATGGATTAGCCCCCAGTCGCTCATCAACGAGTCGTGGCCCGATGGCCGCGCGAAGTACGTCCCCAACGGATTGCGTATGGTCGAGACGTTGCTGCTGCGCGACTATCCGGAAGAAGACGTCGTCGTTTGCTATCTCGAAAACCTGGAGAAATTTATTGGCCCAGAGACGAAGCTGCTCGCGATTCACGCGCACAACCCGCTGGGAATTTCATACGCCACCGATGTCTATTCAAAGATCGCCGGCAAAAATCTCATTCCGCTGAATGCGGCGGAGTTTCTCAAAATCGTCAAGCATCCGGTAATTGAGAAGTATCGCCCGAAGATCGTCATCGGAGGTCCAGGCGCCTGGCAGCTTGAACGGGCCGAGCGGCTGGATGAATTCAATGTCGATTACTTAATCGACGGCGAGATCGAGCGTGTCTTCAGCGATTTATTCAAGCGCATCATGGCCGGCGACCCGTCGCTCGAACGAATCATCAAGGTGCCGAAATCGATGCAGCCGACAGTCGAAGAAATTCCGGTCGTCCGCCATCGTTCAACTTTCGGCGTCGTCGAGATCACACGTGGCTGTGGCCGCGGCGGTCAGTTTTGTGGGCCGGCAACCACAGTCGGACGCTCGTTCCCGATCGAGCACATCATAGAAAGCGTGCAGGTCAATGCGCGCGAAGGC
>CBFHBI010000501.1:0-3468 GCA_965653755.1 uncultured Blastocatellia bacterium | reverse complement strand
CTATGCGCAGGCGCCGCTCCGGCTGTTCGTCAAGTTGGACTTTCACTTCTGTGGGCGTTGCCGAGAGCGTCGTCTGCACCGTCGCCGCAGCGTACGCCAGCTTGCTCGTCAGTTTGCGCGGCGTGAATGCGGGAATCCACTTCCTGGCTTCGCCGGTCGAGGTGCGGGCCAGCACGCTCGTACTCATTCCGAAACTGGCGACGTTGATAAAGAAGCGAATCTCTCGTTCACCGCGATCGTTTACAAAGGTCACGCGGCCCACATCGATTTTGCGCGTACGCCCATCGCGCAGAGCCCGCGCGGCGGCGGCGATATTGGTGGGCAGACCGATCGTGCGGCGAAAATCGCTGCCCGTGCCGCCGGGAAGAATCGCCAACTCAGCTTCCTGTTTCGATTCGATGATGCCGTTCGCAACTTCTGAAATAGTCCCGTCGCCGCCGCAAGCGATGATGAGCTTTGTCCCTTGCTTCGCTGCGTCGGCGGCCAGTTCCCGTGCGTGACCGGACGATTCCGTGAATGAGACGGAGAACGCCCCGAAGTGGGTACGAAGGTCGCTGGCAATCTTCGGCCAGTTTTCGCGCGTGGCGCCGTCGGCGGATGCGGGATTGACGATGACTAAAGGGACAGACATGAAGTCGGAACGGCCTGCGGTAGCGGGCCGTTAGCGTTGTGCAAGATCAACCACCCGCTACGCAGGTGGTACTGACTGTTGATGCACGCGATCGGCTTCACCTAACTGCGCAATCTTGCTCATCAGGAACTCACCGATTTCTTTGTACGTGCGCATGTGATCCTTCTTAACGATGAACTCAGATAAATCGAGTTGCGGACCAAAATGAATGCGAATCTTATCGCCGCCGAACCAGTTTCCCAAGACCTGCTTCGCCAGATTGTTTCCGAGGCCGGCGATGAATACGGGCAACACCTGCGGGTTCGCTTCTTTAATCAGCCTGCCGATTCCGGGCTGGGGGCGCAGATACGAATATGGATCGGGGTTCTTGTTGCGCGTGCCTTCGGGATGAAACCCAATCACATTGCCAGCGCCTTCGCTGCACAATTGCACCAGACGACGCAGCGAATATTTATCAAACGCGCGTTTCTCGGGCATCGGATTTTTTCCCGTGACGAAGAATGGCGGATACATGGACCACCAGCCCATCACCAAATTCACAAACATCCCAACAGGATGCTGGTAATAGAAGCGCCCGCGCACCGGAAAGAAGAGTTGCTTGCGCCATTTCGTTTTTCGAAACAGCGTGGTTGAAACCACGTACATGTCGAAAAATGAACGATGATTCGCCACCAGCAGAATCGGTTTCGAGTGATCGAGTGCTTCAACGTACTCGAGTCCGTAAACCTGCATTAGGTTGTAAGTACAAATCTGAATCCATCCCGCGCCGAAGAAGCTTTGACACCACGTCCAGAATCTTTTCCAGCGGCCGAGATTCATCCGATGGGTGAAATGAAAAGCGAAGCGCTCGAAAGAAGAGAGGACCGCGAATTCTTCCGCAGTCGGCACTAATGGCAGGTCAGGCGGTTCGACAGCGTCCGGCATCACGCGACTCTTGTGCTCGGATAAAAGATGGTCCACACATCCTCCTCGAGCAAGATTTCCATCAGCAACTGACGCACACCATCAAGATATCCCGCTAACTCCTGCGCATCCTCAGATTCCGTAGCGTCGAGATCGAAATCGCAGAATAAGATATGCACCTGATCTCGTGTGAGACTCTTGTCGGTTGCGGAGTAATAGAGGCCGGTAAACGGAGTAGTTAACGTAGAACCACCTCGCGCGAAGGCCAGTTCTTCGGCGAGCCATTCCGTTACCGTTTGATAAGCCGCGGTATCTGAACGAATGGGAAGGAAAATCTCAACGCGAGTCCGCTTCTCTAAGGGCACGAATCAACTCCCTCAGTCTCTCTGCACGCTCTGGAAAAGACCGCATCCTGCGAATCGTTTCCCCGCGGGAGTTCTCCATCGTGAGCGGGTGTCTTGGATGCTTCTTTGGAAGCGCATCATCTTCGCGCCGCTGTTCTGTCAGTTGCTCACTCATCGATTCAATAATACGACTTGGCGTAGATTTAGCAAGGCTCATTCGATCGAAAAATACCGCGCTTCCGGATGATGAATAATGATAGCAGAAGTCGATTGTTCGGGATCGAGTTGGAACTCTTCCGTCAATTCAACGTCGATGCGCGCAGGGTCGAGTAATTCAAACAGTTTCACCTGGTCTTCAAGATTCGGGCACGCGGGATAACCGAAACTGAAACGTGAACCCTGGTAACCTTGCCGGAACAACTCATTCAAATTCTTCGCGTCGTGGCCGGCGATGCCGAGTTCCTCGCGAATCCTTTTGTGCCAAAGTTCCGCCAGCGCTTCAGCGCTCTCGACGCTCAAGCCGTGGAAATAAAGATAGTCTGAATAGTTGTCGCTCTTGAAAAGCTGCTGCGAGTACTCACTCGCGCGGCGGCCCATCGTCACGAGATCGAACGCAACCACGTCCTTTTGTCCCGAATCGACCGAAGCGAAATAGTCGGCGAGACAGAGGCGTTTGCCGGCCGGTTGCCGCGGAAACGTAAAGCGGGTCAGCTCTTTGTTATCGCCATCGTAGATGATCAAATCATTTCCCGCTGACTGGCAATGAAAGTAACCATAGACCACTCGCGGTACGAGCAAGCGCTCGTCTATGCTGCGCGTTTTTATTTCTTCAAAGACCGGGCGGACCTGCTCCGCCACCAGCGCCTCATACTCTTCTTTTGATTTTCTGCCCTGCTTGAATTGCCACTGGCCTTTGAAGAGCGCCGTCTCGTTGATGTAGGCAAAAACGTCTGTTAGCGGAATATCCTGAACCGCGCGCGAGCCGAGAAATGGCGGAACCGGAATCGCGACGTTTGTGCTTGTGTCGGATCGATTTGTGTGCGTCGTGTCGCCGATGATCTTTACTGCACCACGAGGTCTCACGGGCTTGCGGAGTCCAAGCTTGGCGTCTTCACCGACGAGATCTTCCACGGAATCAACTGATCCGGTCGCTACCGCTCCCGGTTCTGACACAGCCGCTGCGGTCGCGGCGAGTTGGGCCTCGCCGTTGCCGGACATCAACTTGTCCATCGTGTGCAGGCCGGCGAACGCGTCGCGCGCATAAAAGAGCGAACCTTTGTACAGCGATTTCAAATCGTCCTCGACATAACGACGGGTGAGCGCCGCGCCGCCCAGGACGACGGGCACTTTGATGGCGCGCTCGTTCATCACCTCGAGATTTTCTTTCATGATGAGCGTGGACTTGACCAGCAAACCGCTCATTCCAATCGCATCGGCCTGATGCTCTTCGTACGAACTAAGGATCGCGTCAATCGTCTGCTTGATTCCGAGATTGATGACCTTGTAGCCGTTGTTGGTCAGGATGATATCGACCAGTTTCTTGCCGATATCTTGCACGTCAACATTGACGGTCGCCAGCTCCAGGGTGCC
>CBFHBI010000500.1:0-3469 GCA_965653755.1 uncultured Blastocatellia bacterium | reverse complement strand
TGCGATTCTGCCGCTGCGCAAACTGACAGTTGGCGTTACTTGCAGCGATGAGCGCATCTGAAATCTACTCTACGATCCTGATTCTTTTGACGGCCTTGGCCGCCGGGCTCGTCGGCAGCTTCACACTCATGAAACGGATGAGTCTCGCCGGCGACGTGGTTTCGCACATAGCTTTGCCGGGTTTGGGTCTCGCGTTGCTGATTGGCTTCAATCCGCTCGTCGGCGCCGCAGCCGCGTTGTTTCTCGGCACGCTTTTGATCTGGCATCTGCAAAAATCTTCGACCTTGACCACCGAAGTCGCCATCGGCGTCATATTTACCGCGGCTTTGGCCATCGGCACTGTGTTGACGCCGAGCGACGATCTAATCGAGGCACTGTTCGGCGGCTTTCAGTCGTTGAACGCGATTTGGTTTGTCGCCGGGCTCGCGGCCGTATCGCTGATCGTCGGATTCGTGCTGATGTTTCGTCACAAACTGATCATGTCGTTGTTCTCGCCGGAACTAGCCGCGGCCACCGGCGTTAACGTCGCTCGTCTGAATCTTTATTTTCTTCTCATCTTCAGTTTGACGGTGCTGTTAGGAGTGAGGTTCCTCGGCGCTTTGCTGGTCGGCGCGTTGATAATCGTGCCCGCGGCAATCGGCAGACAACTGACGCATACCCTCACTGCATTCCTGCTGACCTCCTCGTTGGCGAGCGTTCTATCAGTCGCGCTGGGCCTGATGATCAGTCGCGTTTATCCCCACATCAACATTGGTCATGTAACGCTGAACCTCGCGCTTGGACCGGCGATTATCGGCGTAGCAACGGTGCTGTTTGCTTTGAGTTTGTTGCGGAAGAAGAAATAGAGACTCATTCAATATAATGATTGATTGTATTGTAGGGAATTTGTAATGGTCGAGCCTGACGTTGCTGCCAATCTTAATGAGATAATTGATATTCGTTTCCGCGCGATAGAGGCAGAACTATACGTAACGCTTCATCATCTTCAACTACTCGATCAGCAGTTTCCGAGCTTAGCCGGAAGCGAACGAGCGCGACTTGAAAAGGAATTAGACGGGTTGGATCGAGAAGAGTTTCTTACAACGTTGCGGTGGATAGATGAATATGTGGACCAGGACCTACCGCGGCTGTATTTCTCCCCAATTCTCGTCCAGCTGTGGGCGGTCTTCGAATCGGCAATTACCGAGATAGCTAAATATTTGAGAGAACAACAGGGACAGTTGTTAAAACTCGAAGATTTGCGAGCGTCCAACGATTTTGAGCGGGCGGAAAAATACTACGAGAAAGTACTGCGCTTTTCCATTGATTGAAATTGATGGGACAAAAGAGCAACTTGAGATATTGCAGTTGGCACGAAATATCATCGCCCATTCAAACGGAAGGGTAGAAGCCATTAAGCCGCACACGATTCAGAGGCTTCGTTTGTTGGAAGAGCGCCATTGGGGTGTGCGGATAGGTTCGGATCACGTTACCTTTGTTATGGGCTTCGTGAATCAAATGGCGCATGCAGTCAGCAGTGTTCTAACAGACTTGATCAGACGGGTAAAAGAGAAGTACGAAAACTAAACGCCTTGAGAGTCAAGACAGCCTTCAATGGCCTCCTCTAAGTTCATGTTCAGTTCTTCAACTGTTTCACCTTGGCTGGCGCAACCGGCAATCGCGGGAACCTCAGCCCAATAACCACCCTCTTCCGCTTCGTGCACAATGATCTCAATTTTCATGCGATGGAAATCATAACATCGCCATTGGTCGACGGCACTGTTCGGTCATGAATCTCATTCACACCCGGCTTTAGCCGGGTGATTTGCGCAACCTGAAGTTACGTTAACCGTTTCAACGGTTTCCCTCATCTCGCCATTCCAAACCATATCTCTTAACGAACAACTGATACTCTTCTTCGAAAGTTCTTATTCGGTGGTGCTCTGCCTGATTAGCTATGTACTTACAGACGCGATCTGTATCGGAATGAGAGACTGAGAACGCTCCATATCCACGTCCCCAAGTGAACTTCCCTCTAACGAGACGGTTCTCATTTATCCAATGTGAAGAACTACCTTTGAGCAACTGGATCACCTCCTCGACGGTTTTGTTCGTTGGCAGATCAATCAATGCGTGGGTGTGATCGGCATTAAAATAATTAATCTTCATGTAGATTCCCTTTTCGTGTGAATAGGCGTAGAGATTCTCAGATGCTCTTGCGGCAGCGCGCTTATCCAGCATTGGTTCGCGGCGCAGGGTTTCCCAGATCAGGTGAAGCCAACAGCGCGAATAGGAGTGGGTTGACATGTCTTGGAGCCCTCCGGTGATGTCGCAGTTTATGTGAAACCGTTAAAACGGTTCTACGGAAATTTTTTTGCAACCGTTCACCCGGCTGAAGCCGTGTGAGAATGAGAATTGGGGCTGCCATTTATCGTTTCTGACATTTCGGACACCAGTAAGTTGATCTGCCGCCGTGAGTCAAGCGGCGAATCTTCGTGCCGCAGTTCACGCAGGGCTCGCCTTCGCGTTCGTAAACTTGCCAGAAGTTTTCGAACGCCGCGCCGTACGAGAAGCCTTCTTCCAAATTAATCGACCCGCGAATGTGATCGACGGCGAATTGAAGCACTTCGCGGATCGCTTCATGCAAAGCAGGGACGCGTCGGGCAGACAGTTTGTTCGCTGGTTTGAATGGATTGATGCGGGCGCGAAAGAGGGCTTCGGCGGCGTAGATATTTCCCAGGCCGAGCACCTTCGTCTGATCGAGCAATAACGTTTTGAGCGAGCGGCGCGAACGCTTCAAGAGAGAGCGCAGATAATCGAGGGTGAATTCTTCGCCGAAAGGTTCGGGCGCCAGTTCGCTGATGCCTTTCGTTTGCGACAGCTTGGTTGAATCGATCACCTTCATCACACCGAACTGCCGTTGATCGCGAAAGACCAGGCGCTGATCGTGATCGAGATAGAAGATTGCGTGAGCGTGTTTCGGAAGTTCGTCGTCTGTTTTAAGCAGGACGAACTTTCCGGTCATGCGGAGATGAACGGCGAGAATTCGCTCATGAGCGGGCTGCACACGCTTTAGGGGCAGGACGTCCGCGCTCCGCCGAGAAGTGTCAGAAGCCCGACCGTGAGGGAGGGCTACATTCCGCACAAGTTCGATCAAAATGAACTTACCCCGGCGAGACACACCCGTGATTGTCGCGTGCTTAATGTTTCGATTAAACGACGCGACAGAGAGCGGTGCGATCAATTTCGGCAGCCGCACTTCGCTCGCGACGATGGTGCGTCCGACGACGACGCGTCGCAGCGCGCGGACGACGTGCTCGACTTCCGGCAACTCTGGCATTCGCGCAGTGTGAAATCAGAGGCCGGCGAAAGTCAAAAGCGAATATCAGAACCGCGACCAGTAGAAAGCGGCTCAGGCGTTACTTACTACCGACTTAGCGCTCGATCGCTCGCGGTTCTGATTTGTATCAGCTCAGAACACGTGCAGCAG
>CBFHBI010000499.1:0-3477 GCA_965653755.1 uncultured Blastocatellia bacterium | reverse complement strand
CCGGTGCGCGTAGAACGTCCGACGAGCGAAAGAAAGTAGCTCCCTTGAGCAAAGAGCGGGCCTTGAAAGCATCAAGCTTGACCGAACCTTCGCCCATTTCTACGTCACCATCCTTTAACGGATGATCTTCGTGCATGGCAAACGTAAGGCAGGGAATTTTTCGCTCGACCGCCCGGTTGTATTCGTGCTCAGTTACGGAAATGGCGGAGGGGTTTCCTGACTTGGGCACATACCCATAGCGTTGAGCCAGAATCAATAGATAGATGTCGGCCTTATTTACCATTGCCAACGAGGCGGGGATCGCCTCCGCATCGTCGGCCGGCAGATGCTCCATCATGATCGGAAACATACCTTGCTGCAGACAGGCATCTCGCACTTGCGCGCGATGCTCGGGCAAGTCCCGCGAGGTGCTGCTGACCATTACTGTTAGTTGCTTGGGCATGAGGCTTCCCTAATCAGTAGCTTTCGTTGAGGCTGGCAATGATACTGCTTTCTTTGATGGGAGCACAGCTTTTATCCGCAGATTACGCAGATTACAATGAATGAAAGAATAGCCGCGAAAACGCACAAGAGGCACAAAACGAGAACTACAAAATCTCCTGTGCCTTTTGTGCTTTTTTGTGGCCTTCAAATCTGCGTAATCTGCGCGATCTGCGGACAATCTCTGCTTCAACCTGATCGATCGCAAACTCTGTTCACGCGCTTTGCTGAGGCATGAATGGCTGTGTTATCTTCTCCGTCTTAAAAAAATCCTTCCGAATTGTCGCTCCCGATGAATCGGGATTCGGCACCTGAATAAACGAGGAGTTGATTAATAGATATGGCTACGCCCAACGGTAACGGCTCGAACGGACACATCGGTAAAGTCGTGCAGATCATCGGCCCAGTGGTTGACGTTGAATTCGGTGAAGCGCATCTGCCGCCGATTTATCAGGCGCTGCGCATTACTTCCGACGGCTTCGACGTTCCCGATCCAATCGATGTGATCGCTGAAGTGCAACAGCATCTCGGCGAAGGGCGCGTGCGCGCTGTTTCGATGCTGCCGACGGACGGCATGGTCCGCGGAATGAACGCGGTTGATACCGGTGGGCCAATCACGGTGCCGGTGGGCGAAGGCACGCTCGGCCGCGTCATGAATGTGATCGGCGAGCCGGTTGATAATCTCGGCGACATTCCGCATCAGCAGCGTTACCCGATTCATCGTCACGCTCCTTCATTCGAAGAGCAATCGACTGAATTGCAAATGTTCGAAACTGGGATCAAGGTCATCGATCTGATTCAACCGTTTCTGCGCGGCGGCAAGATTGGTCTGTTTGGCGGCGCGGGCGTCGGCAAGACCGTGATCGTGATGGAGTTAATCAACAACATCGCGAAAGCGCGTTCGGGATTTTCGGTGTTCGCCGGCGTGGGCGAACGCACGCGCGAAGGCAACGACTTGCTGCGCGAGATGGTCGAGTCAAAGGTCATCGACTTTGGCGACTCTTTCTATCACGCGATGGAAGAGACGGGCGTCTTCGACATGACCAAGGTCGATCTAAACGCGATCGAGAAATCGAAAGTGTCGCTCATCTATGGCCAGATGACTGAGCCGCCAGGCGCGCGTCTGCGGGTGGCGTTGTCGGGACTGACGGTCGCCGAATATTTCCGCGATCAAGGTATGGACGTGTTGCTGTTCATCGACAACATCTTCCGCTTTACCCAGGCTGGTTCGGAAGTATCCGCGCTGCTCGGCCGCATGCCGTCCGCTGTTGGATATCAACCCAACCTGGCGACGGAGATGGGCGAAATGCAGGAGCGCATCACTTCGACCAAGACCGGATCGATCACTTCGATTCAAGCTGTGTACGTGCCGGCAGACGATTACACCGATCCCGCGCCGGCGACGACGTTCGCGCACCTTGACGCAGTCACCGCGTTGTCGCGCCAGATTGTCGAACTCGGAATTTATCCGGCGGTTGACCCGCTGGCTTCGTCTTCGCGTATTCTCGATCCGCGCATCGTTGGCGAAGACCACTACAACACAGCGCAAGCGGTGAAGCAGATTCTGCAGCGCTACAAAGATCTGCAGGACATCATTGCGATTCTCGGTCTTGACGAATTATCCGACGAAGACAAGCTGGTGGTCTCGCGCGCGCGCAAGATCCAGAAATTCTTCTCGCAGCCGTTCCACGTCGCCTCGCAGTTCACCGGCCGTGAAGGCAAGTACTGCAAACTGGAAGACACGATCAAAGGCTTCAAGGAAATTATCGAAGGCAAGCACGACGAAATACCCGAGCAAGCCTTCTACATGGTCGGCACAATCGAAGAAGTGATCGAAGCCGGCAAGAAGATGCAGGGATAAGGTCAGAACCGCCTGCGGTAGCGGGCGGTTGATCTTGCTCAAGCGAATATTTGGTAATAGACGATTAACCACCCGCTACCGCAGGTGGTGCTGACAAGATGCCACTTCAACTCGAAGTCGTAACTCCTGAGCGCCGCGTGCTCTCTGAATCGGTGAACTCGGTCACGGTTCCCGGCGCCAACGGCGAGATGCAAATCCTTCCCGGCCACGCCGCGCTGATCTCGGAATTGAAAACCGGCGTGCTCACTTACAACCAGGACGGCACGAATTTTCTGTTGCACGTCTCCGGCGGATTCATGGAAGTGAACAACGACCGCGTGTCCGTGCTCGCCGAAATCGCCGAACGCCCCGAAGAGATCGATGCCGCGCGCGCGCGTCTCGCACGCGAACGCACCGAAAAGCAATTGAGTGCCTGGAGCGGCACTGAAGAAGATTTCGAGAAAGCGCAGGCTAAACTGGAACGATCGATTGTGCGATTGCAACTGACAAGCTCTCACCGCTGATTTGATCGATCACGCCAATCTTTACTAATCTAGTTATTTCCCCACAACCCCCGACCGTTCACAAGATACGGAAAGGCCTAAACTATGACTTCAAGAGTCGAGCACGCCGAAGACCGCCTGGCCGACTTCACCCGGGACAAACGCGTTCTCATTCTTTCATTAATGGCGATTGTTATTGGTGCGCTGAGCGCCGTGGTGGCCAAGATTCTGGTCTGGCTCATCGCAGTAATAACTAACCTGGTTTTTTATCAAACTATCTCGTCGCAATTTATTTCTCCCGTCAATCATCGCCTAGGACCATTTGTGATTCTCGTGCCTATCGCCGGCGGTTTGGTCATTGGCTTGATGGCGAAGTTCGGATCAGAAAAGATTCGCGGCCACGGAATTCCGGAGGCTTTGGAAGCGATTCTTTTTGGCCGCAGTCGGATGGAGCCGAAGGTCGCAGTGCTCAAGCCGCTGTCTTCAGCGATTTCAATCGGCACTGGCGGACCCTTCGGCGCGGAAGGTCCAATCATCATGACGGGTGGCGCGGTGGGCTCGCTGTTCGCGCAGATGTTTCATCTCACTCCGGCTGAACGAAAAACGCTTCTGGTCGCCGTTGCGGCCGGCGGCCTGTCGGCGATCTTCGCGTCG
>CBFHBI010000498.1:0-3482 GCA_965653755.1 uncultured Blastocatellia bacterium | reverse complement strand
CACCCATGTCTTTCATCGAAGCCGCGCCAGTTTCGGTGATTGCATCGTTGACGGCTTGCTCAATCTCCGCATCGGACGCGGCTTGTGGAAGATATTCTTCGATGACTGCGATTTCAGCGGTCTCTTTATCAACCAAATCCTGACGGCCGGCCGCGCTATATTGCTCGACAGCATCACGCCGCTGCTTCATCTGCGAGCGCAAAAGCTTTGCCACGTCATCATCGGTGATCTCGCCGCTGCCTTCCTTCTCGCGATTCATGATTGCGGCTTTGAGCATTCGCAAGGTTGACGTGCGCGCGGCGTCTTTTGCTTTCATCGCCGCAGTCATGTCGGCGGTAATCTTCTCTTTCAGATTCATGGGCGATAACTCTATCTCATTCGACCCGATCTTAGCTAAGCCTCAATTATTAAATATAATCTCTGTAATCGTGGCGAGTGATCATTTCAAAACGAACCGATTAACTCAGCGGAGTTGGATGCTTGCTCCGGTGATTCTGTTATTGGTTCTAAGCGCGACGCTCCCCACCAAAAAAGTCGGCGCCGACAAAGAGCGTGCGACGATTTTTGAATTTGGGACAGTGCCACAAAAATCTCTGCCGGCCAGTTTCAAGAATCAGTACCGAATGGAGTTTGTCTTGATACCTGCCGGCAAGTTCACTATGGGATCGGCGGACGGCACGGACGATGAGAAGCCTGCTCACGAAGTAAACATCACACAGGCTTTCTACCTGACCAGATATGAAGTCACGCAATGGCAGTGGCAGGCGGCAATGGCGACCACGGTGGAGGTTCAGAGACGTAAGCTCCAGGGCCCTCGGGATTTGGCGGGGCCTCGGAAGGCCGGAGAAGGCGGCGAACGTCCAATCTACTACGTCAGTTGGCAAGAGGCGCACGCCTTCGTGCAAAAGCTCAACGCGTTGCACGACGGTCATACCTATCGCTTGCCGTCTGAGGCGGAATGGGAATACGCCTGCCGCGCAGGGTCTTCAGGAGAACGACCGGCCGATCTATATGCCATCGCCTGGTACAAAACAAACTCGTACGATTTAACGCAGCCGGTGGGAATGAGACGCGCGAATGCTTTTGGACTCTGCGACATGATCGGAAATGTTTCCGAATGGTGTGAGGACTCTTCTCATCGGAATTACAACGGTGCTCCCACTGATGGCAGTGCCTGGTCAACCGCTGGCGAGGTGGATCTGAGAATCGTTCGCGGCGGATCTTTCTTTACTGGCAACCTCGACTATCTGCGTTGTGGCGCGCGCAGCGCCCTGGCGCCGGATCATAGCGACTTCGAAACCGGCTTTCGGGTTGTCGCAACCACTCGGTCTGAATAATACCGCGGACTACGACGGCAGTCGCGCGTGTCCGTTCGAACGGGCCAGATATTCGCGCAGATATTTTCCAGTGTAGGAGCTTTTCGATTTCATGATCTCTTCCGGCGTGCCGGTGGCGACCACGTAACCGCCGGCGTCGCCGCCTTCTGGCCCAAGGTCGATAACGTAAGCAGCAGTTTTGATCACGTCGAGGTTGTGTTCGATCACGAGTAAAGATCCGCCCGCATCGATCAAAGCACGAAACGCGGCCAGCAATTTGTTGATGTCGTCGAAGTGCAGGCCCGTAGTCGGTTCATCGAAAATGTACAGCGTCTTTGAGCCGGCGCGCTTGGCAAGATGCGCTGCGAGTTTTACCCGCTGCGCCTCGCCGCCTGACAACGTCGTGGCTGATTGGCCCAGACGCAAATATCCAAGACCCACATCATCCAGCAGACGTAGCCGGTTCGTTATTTTGTTCACGTCGCGAAAGAAAGTGATCGCTTCGCGCACTGTCATGTTGAGCACGTCGTGAATGTTCTTGCCGCGATAGCGCACGTCGAGAATCTGTTGTTTGAAGCGCGTGCCTTTGCATTCTTCGCAAACGAGTTCCACGTCCGCGAGAAACTGCATCTCGACCGTGACCGTGCCATCGCCCTGGCAAACCTCGCAACGACCGCCGGGCACGTTGAACGAGAAATGAGATGGGTCGAGCCCGTGCGATTTTGCTTCGCGGGTGTTGGCGAAGGTCTCACGAATGGCGTCGTAAACTTTTATGTAGGTCACCGGGTTCGATCTCGGCGTGCGGCCGATCGGCGATTGATCGACCAGAATTACTTCATCGATGTATTGCGTGCCTTCGATCTTTTGAAAAGCGCCGACGTGTCCTTGCCATTCGCCCTGTTCCTTCTTCAGGCCGGCGTAAATGCAATCGTGAATCAAAGTTGATTTGCCGGAGCCGCTGACGCCGGTGACGCACACCAGCAGGTTCAGCGGAACGTCAATATTGATTCCCTTCAGATTGTGTTCGCTGGCGCCGCGAATCTTCAATTGTTTTAGTTGCAAAGCCCGCCGATGCTTCGGCTCTTTGATTTCAGCCTCGCCGCGCAAGTAGCGGCCAGTAAGCGATTGCGCATCGCGATACAAACCCGGGAAGTCGCCTTCGTAAATCAACCGGCCCCCGAGTTCGCCTGCGTAAGGACCAATATCGAGGATGTGATCGGCGGAACGAATCATCTCGGCGTCATGCTCGACGACGAGCACGGTATTTCCGATGTCGCGCAAATTATGCAGCAGGCGAATCAATCGATCGTTGTCGCGTGGATGCAGACCGATTGACGGCTCATCCAGGACATAAAGCGCGCCGACTAGTGACGAACCGAGGTTAGTCGCGAGTTGAATTCTTTGCGCCTCGCCGCCCGACAAAGTCGATGCCAAACGATCGAGCGTCAAATAATCCAAACCGACCTCGACCAGAAACTTCAGGCGGCGGCGAACTTCAAACAGAACTCGATCGGCGATGGCTGATTGTTCGGTTGAAAGTTGCAGCGCGTCAAAAAATGCAGCCGCATCTTTGATCGATAAAGCAGAGACTTCCGGCAGCGTGCGTCCGCCCACGCGCACGTCACGCGCCTCCTGTCGCAGACGGCTGCCGTCGCAATCAGGACAGCGCGTGTAGCCCCGGTACTTTGACAAGAAGACGCGCACGTGCAGTTTGTATTTTTTGGTGTCGAGCCATTCAAAGAAACCGCGCACGCCACGCCATTCGCCTTTGCCGTTAACGACCGCGCGTTGTTGCGGGCGCGTCAGTTGATTGAACGGCAGGTTGATCGGAATACGTTCGGCTCGACAGAAGCGCTTCAATTCCGCTTGCGCCCATTCGTATTGCGGCTTGGTCCATGGTTCGATGGCGCCTTCGCTTAAACTTAAGCCTGGATTTGGAATTACCAGATCGAGATCGAGACCGATCGTGTTGCCGAAACCCTGGCACGTCGGGCACGCGCCGTACGGATTATTGAAACTGAACAGACGAGGTTCGGGCGTGGCGTAAAACGTGCCGTCGTATTTGCATTCGAAGCGTTCGGAGAAGCGCAGGGTGTGTGGCTTGGCGTCGCCCTCTCCCGCTGGGAGCGGGTTGGGTGAGGGTTTGGGCGCGCTAGAACCCTCACC